>CAYOSZ010000021.1:0-12126 GCA_964406715.1 uncultured Ignavibacteria bacterium
CACCACTGCCGGGGTGATGGCAAGCTACGCCTCGTTGGGAGATGTGATCATCGCCGAACCCAAGGCGCTTTTGGGATTTGCCGGTCCCCGGGTGATTCAGCAGACCATAAAGCAAGACCTCCCTCCCGGCTTCCAGAGCTCGGAATTTTTCTTGGAACACGGTTTTTTAGACATCATCTCTCCACGCAAGGATTTAAAGAAAAACATCTCGCTGATTTTACAGTACCTAAGCTGAGAACCGTATCTAATCCAACCCTGTCAAATTTATTTCTTCAGGACTCCTCAACCCGTTTAGGCGAGAGCGTGTGTCAGAATCTCTCTTTTAGCTCACCACGCAAAGAGGTTTGGTTCTTTGTTGCTGCTACGAGAGGAACCTGGCTGTCAAGAAATCGAATCCTTGACAATTCGGATGATTTTTGTATTTTACATTCAGGTTTGTCTTTTCAGGTGCAAGGTCAAACCAGATGCGAGGAAATCCTCACAAGCTGTTCTGGGAGAAAGAATCTAAGTCCAGGCAAATCTTTTAACCCCTTTGATCCCGGGAGGATCGACATGAAGAAACTGTTAAATTTCACAACCGTTCTGAAGGTGCTTCCCGCCAGTCTCTCCTTTTTGGCATTTCTGTTTCTCCTGATAACTTCCCATGTCTCAGCCGGGGAAATAGAGCAGAATTACGCCGAGCACTTAAACACTCTGTCACCGGATGAGCTGATCTCGGCCATCGTGATCCTGGCTGATCAGGCTGACGTGCCATCCTTAAACACTTCCCTGAAAGGTGAAAGGGCGACCAGGGCAGATCGGCATGAACGGGTGGTCTCTGAGTTGAAGACTGCTGCCTCGAGGTCCCAGGGAGACATATTAAGTTATCTGGACACGAAGATAAACGAAGGCTCGGTCAAAGGATACACACCATACTGGATCATGAATCTTATCGTGGTACAGTCCACCATAGAGGAGCTGAAAAGGATTGCAGCTCGTCCAGACGTGGATATGGTGGAGCCGAATTTTAAGGTAAGCTTGATTGAACCGTTGGGGGAGCGACCCCGGTTGGTGACTGTCCCGAACAAGGGAATCGGGATAACTCCCGGTTTGAGGGCAGTCAAGGCAGACAGCGTTTGGTACCGGCTGGGCATCACCGGACTGGGAAGATTGGTGGCTAATCTGGACACGGGAGTGGATGGCGCACACCCTGCTCTGTCCGCCAGGTGGAGAGGTACTCACGAGCTCTGGCAGGAGTGCTGGAGAGATGTTCTGGGCTATGGTGATACCACCCCTCAGGATTATTACGGTCACGGAACGCACGTGATGGGAACCATGTGTGGTCTGGGAGCTGCGACAGACGATACCATCGGAGTGGCCTGGGAAGCCGAATGGATCGCTCACAACGCCATCAACCAGGGGGTGGGCTCGGAATTCGACAATGACGTGCTGGATGCTTTTCAGTGGTTTGCCGATCCGGATGGCGACCCGGGGACGGTCGACGACGTTCCGGATGTGGTCCAGAATTCATGGGGCATCGACTCCCGCTTTGGATCCACCTATCAGGATTGTGACTACCGGTGGCAGGATGTCATAGACAACTGCGAGGCAGCCGGGGTGGTTTGCATCTTTTCCGCCGGAAATGAGGGACCGGATATGCAAACGCTCAGGTCACCGGCTAACATTTGCAAAAGTCCCGTTAGAAACTTTGCGGTGGGGGCCATCGACGCCACCAACTATGACTTCCCCTTTCCCATCTGGGAGTCCAGCAGCCGGGGGCCCTCTGACTGCAATGAAAGGATCAAGAAGCCGGAGGTGGTGGCTCCCGGGGTGCAGGTCTACTCGTCCGTTCCCGGAGGTGGGTATGAGTGGTACTGGTGGAGCGGAACGTCCATGGCCGGACCCCATGTGGCAGGAGTGGTAGCTCTGCTACGCCAGGCAGACCCCGATTTGGATGTAGATTCCATTAAGCAGATTCTGATCAACACTGCGATCGACTTAGGTCCTGCTGGGGAAGAAAATATCTATGGGTGGGGTATAATCGACGCTTATCACGCAGTCCTGTCGGTATTACCTTCCACCTATGTAGCCGGTGATGCCAACGACGACGAGGTGGTTGACTTAGCAGATGTGATTTATCTGATCAACTATCTCTTTAGGGGTGAAACTCCTCCCTACCCTTTGGCTGCCGGGGATCCCAATGATGATTGCATAGTTGACTGTTCTGACGTGATTTATCTGATAAATTACCTTTACCGGGGCGGACCTGCTCCCCAACTGGGGTGTGCCTGATTTAAGGGGATTATCCATCTGAAGGTTAAGATACACCGGCTGAGTCAAAAGACCACCAGCAGGACAACTTTCTGTTTTTCGAGGGAACCAGGACAAGAAAAAATGCCACCGGAAGGTGGCATTTGAGTATACAATTCACCGTTTATGATTGAGTGGGTATTTTTATCTTGAGCTGTTTTATTTTAAACCTGAGTGAAGATTCCGGTATGTGCAGAGCTCCGGCTGCCGTCTTCTTCACCCAATTGTGGTCAATTAAAGCCTTCAGGATAAACTGCCTTTCCCAGGCTGCCACCCGCTCATATAAAGAGAGATCTTTGGTGCTCTGCTCTTCTTCCATTCCAAGCTTTTCGGCCAGTATGTCCGCCGCCACCACCGACTCCCCGTCTTTTATTGCCACCATCCGTTTTATCTCATTCTCCAGTTCTCTTATGTTTCCAGGCCAGTCGTAATTGGTCAGAAGATCCATGATTGCCGGAGAAGGTTGAGGGGGGTTGCTTCCTTTGCTTTCTGTGTGAATTCTTATGAAATGGTTTCCCAAAAGCGGAATATCCTCTCTGCGTTCCCTTAAAGGAGGTAACTTGACGTATATGGTATTTAAACGGAAGAACAGATCCTTGCGGAAAAGCCCTTTCTCAATTTGCTCCTTTATGCTCAAGCTGGTGGCTGAGATGACCCGGATATCCACCTTCCGAGGCTTGGTCTCTCCCAACCTGGTTAGTTCCTTTTCCTCCAGAACCCGGAGAAGCTTCACCTGAGTTGCCAGGTTGATGTCGGCTATCTCGTCCAAGTACAAGGTTCCCCCGTCCGCCTCTTCTAAAAGCCCCTTCTTATCCTGCGAGGCTCCGGTGTAAGCACCCTTCTTGTGACCGAAAAGCTCATTTTCCAGAAGAGTCTCCGGAAATGCAGCACAGTTCACCACCACAAAATTCTTGTTCTTCCGAATGCTGTTATAATGAATGGCCTTGGCAACCAAATCCTTGCCGGTTCCGGTCTCTCCCTCCAGCAATATGGAGAGATTGGTATCCTTGACCTGTGATAGCTTCCATAACGTCTCCTGCATCTGGCTGTTCTGGGTGACGATACTGGAGAACGCACTTTTTTCCTTTAACTGCTGTTTTAACCTCAGATTCTCCTCACCCAATTTTCTGTTTTCTACCTCAGCCAATTTCAGGGCGATTATGTCCGCAAAAGCCACAGCCAGATTTAGCTCGTCCCTCCGAAACGGTCTTTGGGAGGTTCCATTCTTTTCCCGATCCAGATACAATACTCCCTTGACCTCTTCACCCATCTTCAACGGGATTAAAAGCAGACTGGCCACCTCTCTGCCATTTTTGGAAAACAGATCCGTTCCGCCCGAGGTGGAGTAGACCGGTTCGTTCAATGAGGTAAGCTCACCATTCAGCCGATGTGAGGCAGAACCGATTTGCTCGGTTTCCTCCGGGGAGAGATTGAAGCTGAACAAAGGAGAAGATGATTGGCCTTCGCCATCTTTGAGGAGGATGAAACCGCTGTCTGCATTAAGTCTCTTTGCCAGAAGCACCAGGTTTTGCCCAATCTCCTCCTCTTGATTTGTCGGATGGGTTTCTGCTATCTCACCGGATTGAATTTCAGACAGGAATCGTCTTAAGACATTATATCGATTATCAAAGGAGACGCTCTTTTCTGCCACCACCTTTTCAACCTTAAAGCGTAGATCCGACATTTTGGATAGCTTTTCCTCCATGGTTGCAGGCTCCTGTGCCGCAAGCCCTACAAACAGAACCCCGGCTTGATTCAGACATTCGATAGCACTGTCGTAATCCTGGATTTCAAGTCGGGCTTTAGCTTCCCCCAGGTGGGCTGACCCAACGTAATAGACAAATCCTGATGACTCCACGGAGAACAGCTCCGCAAACAATCCTTTAGCCTTGGCTAAATACTCCAGAGCCTCTTTGGGATCAAATACCGCCAGCTCTCCGGCAGAAAGATAGGTGCGGGCTAGCTCGAATTTACATCCGATCTTCTCCAGATGAGTCATGCTCAACTTGAGATTTTCCTCAGCCAGTTTTTTGTTATTCTTCTGAGCATAGATTTGGCCCAACACCCGATAAACGATCCCCTCCTCTGCTTTTTCATTCAAGTGTTTGGAGATCTCCCAGAATTTTTGGCAGGAATCTTCCGCCAGATTGAGCCTCTGGGTGGAAAGCTGAGCTTGTGCCAGAATGCGGTAGGATTGGCAGAGCAGACTGCTTTGGGGGGCGATCTGTTCCCCTATCCGGGCGGCTTTGGAAATCTCACGTGAAGATCGGTCGTATTCCCCTTGCTCCAAAGCCAACTCAGCCCGGTATTCGTGAAGGATTGCCAGCTCCCTTTTCAGATTTTTCTTTTGTATGATGCGATGGGATTTTTCAAAGAATTCCTCCGCCTGTTTGAACTTCCTCTGCTGGCAAGCCGCATAACCCAGCGAAAGAAGGTTGGCACACATGCTTATTTCGTTCTCCGCCCGTTGGTTTTGTCTGATGCTGTCGTAAAAGTACCTCTGGGCTTTTTCCCATTCTCCCCTGAGCAGGTGAATTCTGCCCAGGTTACCGGAGAGACGGGCAATCATAAGATGCCCGTCCTTAATTTTCTTGGCCTGTTCGGTGGCTTGTTTTAGAGACGCGATGGAACGATCGAATTCGGCCCGGATGAAGAATATATGAGCCAGCTTGTTATAAGCATCCGCCATTCCCTTTTCATCTCCTGCCCGGCGGAAGGAGGCTACCGCATCCTGTATTTCCATCTCGGCTCTCTTCAGATCACCGATGTCGACAAGGATGTAACCCAAAAGCAGTTGTACCTGGCCAATTCTTCTGTTCTTGAGAGTCTGCTTTAGAAGCTGGAAAGCTTGTTCGGTCTCTTGGAGAGCTTCGTGGTAACGGTCCTGCCCGTACAGAATGAGTCCGTCCAGATAAAGCAATTCACCCTGGTAAGCTGAAGAGGTGTCATTCCCTTTCTTCAACTTCTCTAACTCTGCCCGGGCGGACTTGAAATCTCTTTTAGCCGCCAGAGACGAAACAATGTCAATCCGTTTCTCCGGGTTCTCCATCTCAGATCTTTCCCGAATGGTTCTTCTTATTTGACAAAAATGAGAAGATTCCCATGATTCTTCTCGGAAGGCCCAAAAACCTTTTCTTCTTCGACATCGTCCCCGTATCCGGCTGACTGGAGATGGATGATAATCCAGGAATCAAATCCGAACTGAAACAAAAGCATTCCGCCTGTTTCAGGAGGGTTTTGGTTCCCTTCAGTCCCGCACATGTCATCCCAGGGATGTTCCCACTCCGGTTCGGGGTCGGTCGCCTCATCTGCAAAACTAAGGTTGAAGGCAGCTAAAAAGCAGAGGAGGATCGAAAAGAGGAGGATTCGTTTTAGAAGAAAAAGCCCGTGGCTCCCGAAAGCTTTGGAATTAAACCACCTCATGTCTTCATCGCCTCCTTATAATGAGAAAAAGGGAAACGTTATTTTTTCCTCTGGAAAACGGAAAATTCTTCTTACCTTCTTTTTGAGCTTTCTAAAGACACAACTTGAACGGCTATGTTGATAACCCCAAGTAAATCTTTCCCTCAGTTGTAATTTAAACCCTCATTCGTGTTTTGTCAAGTTCTTTTTGCATTGCTAAATTAGCAGGATGCAGATAAACTCGCTGGGCAGGTTTCGGTTAAGGGCCGCTATCGGCTCAGATTCTATGATTCCTCGTGATGAAACCAGAGCTTTCACCACCCCAGCGCTTCTCTTGCAGACCTGGTTTTTCAGAGATCGTATGTTTTCTGTTGCGATACCAGTTGTAACAAAGGAAAAGGGCGCCGGCTTATTTTACTGGCTCTCAATAAATTATACGTTGTAGGCTTTATCCGTATTTAACAAAAATCCGAGTGTATATAAACTCAATAAACCCGAGCGGTGAAGTTCAACCATAACCTGTCGGTTTAATCAGGTCCTTTGGTCAAGGGAAGGGGTTTAGCCATCCTTCCGGAGAATGGTTGGTGATATTTGTCTTTTTCCATCTGGTTCTATGCTCAAAAGGTAAGCTTTATCCTACGGGTGATTCCAAAGCTCCATTCAGAGGTCTAAAGAATCCGGCAAGCTAGGTAGTTTACATAGAGGTAAACCGGTCCCAGCCATAGCCTTTATTTGTCCTGGCAGAATAAAGGGCTTTCAGCACCACAGACCGCCGTGCACGTTAAGCACGCTTCCGGTGATATAGCTTGCCTCATCCGAAGCCAAAAAGGCAACCACATTGGCTACATCTTCCGGTTTTCCCAACCTCCCCAGAGGAACGCTTTTCGGCATATCCTTCTTCATCTCCTCGGTATAGGCCTCGGTCTCAATGAATCCGGGATTTACCACGTTGACGCGTATTCCTTGTTTGGCCTCCTCCTTTGCCAGGCTTTTTGAGAAGACCACCACACCGGTCTTGGCTACGGAATAAACGCAGGTCCGAAGATAACCCTGGGTTCTTTCCACATTGGGTCCACCGATGTTTATGATCACTCCGGATTTCTGTTTTCTCATGATGGGCACCACCGCCTTGCAGCAGTAGAAGACCGAATTTAAATTTGAGTTTAAGATCTGATGCCATTCCTGGGTGGTGGTATCAAAGATGGTCTTGTAGAGAAAGGGTCCCACGTTATTGACCAGAATGTCGATTCGGCCGAATTCCGATTTAGCCTTCCTTATCATCTCCTCGGCGTCTGCAAAGTTGGAGACGTCCGACTGAAGGGAAACAGCTTTCGTTCCCATCGCCTTGATGAGATTCACCACCTGATCCGCCGCCTGGGCGTCAGAGAGGTAGTTGATCACCACCGAATATCCCCCTTTTGCCAACTTCAAGGCGATAGCCCTTCCGATACCCCTGGAGCTACCGGTAACCAATGCAACCTTATCAGTTGAAGTCATCACAAATTTTTCCTCCAAAAACCAATTAGAAGTTCAGATGGTTGAAATCTTTAAGAGACAGACGCGCTCCCGGCCCATGCAGAGAACACATCAACGTTCCATATCCTTTGATAACGAAGCACACCGATGTTTCTATGTGATCTCGATAAACCGAGCAAAAAACCTCACCCAGGGAGAATGAAATTCAATAATCGAAGGTAGAATCACTTCTTCCCCACCGGCATTATTCCCAGGGGCTCCTCTTTGATTTCCATGATCTTCTTCACTTCCTGATCATCAAAGGCTCCGATAAACACCGTGCCCAGATTGAGGCTTTCTGCCTGCAGGTAGACGTTCTCTCCCACGGAGCCTGTCTCCATATGGACGTATCTTGTGCCCCTTTCTGCGTATTTTTTCCGGGTCCTTTCATAAACTGCAGTGATGATCAAGCTGGCAGGAGATCTCAATATCTCATCCTGATCCAGCGAAGCTTGGGTAATCTTCTTCCGCAGATCGCCTGCCTTTCTCTGTAAAATGCTGTGCTCTCCCGGATCGTAGTGATAGAGTCCCACCTCGAGTCCTTTCACCTCCCCCACTACCAGGTATACCTCCAGAGGATATAATGCTCCTGCGGAAGGTGCGGTTCTGCCACCCCACTTGCCCGTTATTCCCTGTGCCGCCCATAAAAGTTGCGATATCTGTTCGATGCTTAAAGAATCCTTCTGGTAATCCCTCACCGATCTTCGCCCCCAAAGTGCCTCCTCCACGCTGGTGGAGCTTTTGGATTTCGGACTGGGCAATTTCATGGTTTCTCCTTCTGCTGGGACTTCCCCGTATGCCGGATTTTGTATTGCCTTATGGGTAAAAAACAATGTTAGTCCTTCTGAGAAAAACAAAACCAAGGCAAGTAATATGATCGTCTTTCTCATACCCAGCTCCTTTCGTATGGTTCAGTTTCATGTTTCTTAAATTCTTTTCCCTCTAACGAAAATATACTGGGATGAGATCAAAGATCAAGTTTTTTATAGAGCAGGATAATCGAAAAGTTTGAAACCACACCCGAATCGGGTTTCTGGTAAGCAGCAGGGATCAATGCTGTCTTTGGTGTATTTTATGTTTCTCCTGGAAGGAGAAGTCTAATCTGTTCGGTGGTTGACTCGTTAAAAAAATTGGCAGTGCCGGTCCTGTTTTGCCGTCGGGTGAACAGGGGGTAAGATGTATGATTTATAAAGGAGGGATGAAACGTTGAATCGATATACAAAGTATGAAATTCATTTCACATTCTTCGAGGGCGTAATTCTCCTTAAGAAGAAGAGAAATTGCAAAAAACGTTTCCTAAAAAACCATCTCGATTTTAACCAAACCACCAACAGCTGTTCTTTTTCATGTCGCTTTTGTTAAGTTTGGTTTTCCTTCTTTTTGAGACCCTGGTTTTCGGCACAGTGGGATCTGTCCAGGTGATCGCCCTTTTTCTGGAGGTCTTTCCCTGTTTTTTTCGGGTCTGATTTTTCTTCGAGGATGAATTTGGTTTTCGTGTTCTCATCTTTCCCCCCTTGGAAGGTTACCTGAAAGAGCCCCGCCCGAAGCGGGGCTCTTTTCTGTAAGTTTTTACTTTTGACCTGCAATCTACGTGTTGTTGGACGTGTTGGTGTCATCCCAGCTATCCAGTGTGCCCTGTAGCACTATGCGATACTCCCCCGTGGTATGATTTACCGAATCCACCTTGCACTTACAGTGGGTTGAGTTGTACAAAAGCTCGGTGAGCTTCCACTGCAATGCCGCCGGTGAACTCGGGGTCCTCTCTATGGCTGGAAAATTCTGATATCTGAATTTGGTCACTTCTTTTCACCTCCTCCTCGTCGGTCTTTGGGTTTTATTTTTATCATATTACATCTTTCAGTAAGGGGACAATTCTCAAAATAAAACCATGATCAATCTGATTTACCGATTGGTCCACCATGTCTCCGGGTAATCCCAATCCAGGGTGCCGTGGAGTACGATACGATACTCTCCGGTTTCCGGATTCACCGAGTCCACCTTCACTCTGGTGGAAACAGAGCAAGCGACCAGATCACAGATCTTGGTCTGCAGATAAGAGGGAGACATCTGAGCTCTCTCTATGTTCCTGAAGTCATTGAAGTTAAATTTGTACATGATTTCACCTCCTCTCGGTATCGTCTTAAAAGTTCCCCCTACTTAATCGATGTCCTTACTTAAGTTGTCAGCTCCGGGAAATAAAAGATTTTCGGTTTCTTCCTCTCCGATGAGGCGGCATCCCCGGCGTCTTTAATGAAAGAGCAGCTCAGAACCTTGGCATATTTGGAAGGCATGGGTGAGCTTCCAGGATTTTTAACCGTCTTCCTCCGGGAGGTTTTCATCAAGGTTTTCTCTTCCTCAAAGGAAACCAGCTTTTTTATCTTGGTCTTCAGGTTATCCGGATGCCTCAATGAGAATTCATCGTTCATTTCATCTGCTCCTTACTTAACCGTTGGTTAAGTTGCCAGAGAACGTTGGATATCTCCAAATCCGAAGTCTTTCAATTTTCTCAACAATGACAAAACGAAGCTTTCCTTCCAGCCAAACTCAGAGCCTATCCGAGAGACCACTGATTCGAGCTGGGCAAAACTTTGAAGTGTCCTGTTGCCATAAAGGTACTTGGCCAGGTCGATTAAAGCCCGGTGTCTTCCGGAGACGGTTTTGTTAACCATAAGCTTTTTCAGTAGGTCTGCTGCAAAGTGAGCGGAAAATATACCCACCTTTTTGTCCTCACATTCCACAAATATGTCGAACCTGTAGGAAGGATTTTTGTATCCGCAGGTTATACCGCTGCAGGAATTCATTCCGGTTATGTTTGACTGCAAGTCGATGATCACGTGTTCCATCATGTGGGCAATGTCGGTTATCTTATCTGGTCGATTAAGGTGGAGGCTTCTTTTTCCGGTTTTTAAATCCTCGAAAAGGTGTTCGCCACATTGATGCCTTTCCAGAGAGGGTAGAAGTTTTTTCAGTTTGGTGTAGATCGAAAAAAGATCTGCCTTGCCTTTCTGATCTTCAGGAACATGTATGTCCAACACCACCTTGACTTTTTTACCTTTTGGTTTGAACCTGGGGTTCAGACCAAAGATCTCTGGGAACTCTCCGTAGGAAATCTCTTTTATTTGCAAAAAGTCTTTCAAGGGGAAACCAAATTTATCGGATCGGTTTCTACTCCATAAGTTTTCGTTTATCTTGTCGGCAACATTCGATGCTTTCTTTATCACCAATCGGAAAAAACCTTCGATTCCATACAAAAGAAGGGGGCATCCCGAGGTTTTCCTTAAAACTCGCAGGATCGGTGGAAGCAGGAAAGTTCAACCGTACAGTCGAACTTGGGAGAATCAGCTACAGTCTACCTTTAAAAATACCGAATTTTTTTGTTGACTTTGGCGTCCGGATTGTCTAAATTTCTGCCTTGTGACAAAAGTAACAAGCTTCTGCTTAAAGTAAAATGAGCTTCTTTGAGATTTGACTTCAGACGGAAAACCAATAACCTCTTTCAAGGAGCAACCGCCATGAACGGAAAGACAGGAAAGGGCAGCGCTTACGGCTGGCTTCTCCAGAGAATCACCGGGATCTTCTTGGCTTTTTTCTTGATTCTTCATTTTCAGGTGCTGCATTTCCCCAAAGAATGGAAGCTGATTCAACTGAGTCAGGTGACTGCTCGGTTGGACAGCAGCGTGTTGTGGGTCATCTTCTACCTGATCTTCGTGCCGGCCGGTCTTTTTCACGCTTTCAACGGAGTTTGGCAGGTGATCAATGATTACCGTCCTAAGGCGGGGACAGGCAGGGCGATCAAAACCCTACTTTGGATTCTGGGAATTGCCATCTCCGTATGGGGATACTATTTGCTATTTGGGCCGTTTAAACAAGGAGCTTAAAGATGTATCAACCCAAGTTAGGTTTTTTCAAAATGTACAAAGATGAAGTTGGCTTAAACCCGAACGTGGGTGCCTGGTCCTGGCTTCTACATCGGATAACCGGTTTGATTCTGGTGTTTTACCTTTTCATGCACTTCTTTGCCCTCAGTTCTTCCGTGGGGGGAGCATCGACCTTCAACAGCTGGCTGGCCAACCTTCAGAATACCCTTACACATATCTTAGAGATCGGATTGGTTGCGGTGGTGGCTTTTCATCTTTTGAACGGTCTACGCATCACCATCGCCGACTTCTTCTACTTGACCAAACCCCATAAAGTCATTTTCTGGATAGCCATGATTATATTCCTTATCTTAATGGTTATCACGGTGGTTGTCTTTTTGGGGCGGGCATTTCATTAAAGGGAGGAGACCAGATGATATTTCACGACGTATTGATAATCGGCGGGGGACTGGCGGGTTTGAGGGCAGCCATTGCGGCGGCTGAGAAAAAGGTGGACGTGGGCATAGTCAGCAGGCTCTATCCACCCCGATCGCACTCGGGACAGGCTCAGGGTGGAATAAACGCTGCGTTGGCCAATAATCCCAAAGCGGCTGATGACAACCCGGAGAAACACGGCTTCGATACCATCAAGGGGAGCGATTATCTGGCGGACCAGGAGTCCTCCATCTTCTTAACCCAACAGGCGCCAGACGCCGTCTTTGAAATCGAACACTGGGGTTGTCCCTTCAGCCGCACCGAAGAGGGGAAGATCGCACAGAGACCCTTTGGCGGAGCCGGCTATCCCCGCTGTTGCTACGGTACGGACAAAACCGGACATTATCTTCTGCAGACTCTATTCGAGCAGACCATTAGGCATGACATCAAAACTTACAACGAGTGGGTGGTGATCGCCCTGGTCAAGGATGTTGATGCCTGCTGTGGGGTCATCGCCATCAACATGCATTCCGGGCAGGTGGAGGCCATCGGAGCCAATGCGGTGATATTTGGTACCGGTGGTTCGGCGCGTATGTACGGAAATACCACCAACGGACTGACCTCCACC
>CAYOSZ010000022.1:0-11761 GCA_964406715.1 uncultured Ignavibacteria bacterium
ATTTTGTAGGGACAACTCAAGAGTTGTCCCTGTGACTAAAACTGTATTCCATCCCTGATATCGAAGACCTGTAAGGTCGAAGATCCGTAGGAAGGGGGATACAGGGGATTTTGGAAAGTTTCAATAACCCCCCTTTTGCATTTCCCCCCTTGTCAGGGGGGAAAGAAAAAACAAGTCCCCCTGATAAGGGGGATTTAGGGGGTTCGACCTACCTATCTGATTGCTAAATCAAACTGGAATAATTTGAGATAATCAATTACAGTCAGCTTTAGCTGACTGATAGAAGGAATAATAAATAACTTCGGCTTAAGCCGCATTGGTACAATTTGGTATAAGCTCTATGGCTTGCCGCAAAAGGAGATAAAGATAGTGTAGGGGGGAAGAATCTTGTAGGGACACCCCTGGGGTTGTCCCTAAATCCTCTCTTATCACCAAAAGCAAATTCGCTACAACTTTTGTGGTGAAAAGGATAGCCCGAGTATTTATAGGAGATGAATATATTTTGAATACACAGTTCTCAAAACACTAATGATGAAAAAAATTAAAAAACAACCACCAGTAACGCCAGAAAGGCCAGTAACACCAGTATCGCAAGTCCGCTATGTCACTTTGTATGAATGGCATAGCTCATACCGCAGGACAGCTGAAAAAAATTTAAAACAATTACCAGTAAGGTCAGTAACACCAGTATCGTAGTCCGTCGGTCAGGTGCCATACGCTCCCGACACGTAACTAATCTTTGATTCCTTAATCTTCCTTTTTCAGGCTCTCTTGGACTATTACAACTCCGGAGGAAGTGCCAATCCTATTGGCTCCCGCCTGAATTAACTTCATGGCGGTTTGAAAATCTCTAATTCCTCCGGAAGCTTTAACCCCGAAATTTTCCCCTACCGTCTTTCTCAAAAGCTTGACGTCATCAACGGTGGCGCCGCCATACCCGAAGCCGGTGGAGGTCTTGACGAAATCCGCTCCGCAGGCTTTGACTATTTGGGCAGCCTTTGTCTTCTCCTGGTTGGTCAAAACCCCTGCTTCTATTATCACCTTCAGTATTTTATCCTTACCCACCACGTTCTTCAGGTCCTTGATCTCCTTCTCCACCAGCATGAAATCACCGGTCTTGAAGGCTCCCACGTTCATCACCATATCGATCTCGTCTGCCCCGTCGGCAATGGCGATCTCTGCTTCTTTGGCTTTTATCTCCGGCTTGCTCGCCCCCAGGGGGAAGCCCGAAACGGTGCAGATCTTCACAGTCGAGTCGTAAAGCATCCTTTTGCACAGGCTGACCCAGACAGGATTCACCACTATGCTGAAGAAATTGTACTCTCTGCCTTCCAGGCAGAGTTGTTCCACCTGCTGCCTGATCACATCCGGCTTCAAGAGGGATTGATCTATCATCCTGGCAATGTCCATTCACTTCTCCCAAATCATCCTTTCATTCCTCATTCGCATTTAATCCGTTCCATCCGTTTAATCCGTTGACCCTTTTTCAAAAGCCTCCGGCAAAAGCTCCTTCAGGCTATGCCTTTCCACCTTTCCGTGTAGATTCGCGCAGATGATTTTCAGATCTTTGGTGAATTCGGAGAGCACCTGCCGACAGGCTCCGCACGGGGTGATTGGCGGATTCCTGTCGGCCACAACGGCCATCTTCACAAAAATCCTGTCGCCGCTGTTGACCGCTTTCTGCACCGCGGCCCTCTCCGCACAGACCGTCAAACCGTAAGAGGCGTTCTCTACGTTAGCGCCCGTATATACCTTGCCGCTCTTGGTAAGAAGGGCGGCGCCGACTTTGGAATCCGAATATGGAGCATAAGCTTTAAGCCTGGCTCGTTTGGCTTTTTCGATAAGTTCCTTATCTCCCATGATGGAATGAAGAAATTTTGTTATCTTTTTTTCTTTCTCGCACTCCGAAGTGTGCGGCTACATTTGAATCTCTTTTGCAAAACTCTTACCGCATCCTGTACCTTTTATACCGAAAATCTCGGCGATGGTTGCGCCCACGTCGCAGAAACTCTCCCTCGTTCCCAGATTCCTGTTGTATCCGATCGATCCTCCGTACACCAGAAGAGGAACGTATTCCCGGGAATGATCGGTGCTGGGGGTGGTGGGATCGCAGCCGTGATCTGCGGTGATGATCAGAACGTCCTCTTTTTGCATAAGATGAGTGAACTCCGGCAGCCTGCGGTCGAACTCCTCCAAGCCAGCGGCAAAGGCACCTGGATCGTTGCGATGTCCCCACAGCATGTCAAAATCGACCAGGTTGATAAAGACCAGTCCGGTCTTATGAATTTTCAGAGCTTCGACCAGCTTGTCCATGCCGTCTGAGTTGCTCTTGATATGGATGGTATGAGTCAAACCCCTGCCGGCAAAGAGGTCTTCGATCTTTCCTATGCCGATCACCGGCACATCATTCTTTTTCAACAGCTCCAAAACGGTTTGAGATGGTGGAGGCAGGGAGAAATCCTTTCTTCTTTCGGTTCTGGTAAATGAACCCGTTTTTCCTATAAATGGGCGGGCGATCACTCTGGCCACAGCATGCTCCCCCATCAGGATTTCCCTGGCGATGGTACACATCCGGTATAACTCGTCCACCGGGATGATCTCCTCGTGTGCCGCGATCTGAAACACGCTGTCGGCTGAAGTATAGACGATCGGCTCGCTGCTTTTCATATGTTCCTTCCCCAACTCCTTTATGATCTCCGTGCCGGAAGCCGGCTTGTTTCCCAGGGTTTTTCTGCCAATGGCTTTTTCGAACTTCCCGATTACCTCCGGCGGAAAACCATGGGGATAAACCGGGAAAGGTTTTTCCAGTATCAGTCCCATTATCTCCCAGTGCCCGCTGGTGCTGTCCTTTCCTGCCGAAAGCTCAGTCATCTTTCCGAAGTTGGCCAGCGCCGAGTGGTTGGGTTTCACTCCCTGAATTGAATCAATATTTCCCAACCCAAATTTCTCCAGGTGAGGCAATTTCAGTCCCCCCACCGCCCTGGCAGTGTTGACGATGGTATTTGATCCCTCATCCTGATAGAGTCGTGCATCGGGCAGCTCCCCGATGCCGCAGGCGTCCAAAATGATCAGGATGACTCTGGTGCTCATGATAGACCAAATCTAACAGAACATTTCCCAATTGTAAAGAGAAATTATGGAGCTTGGTTAGACTAATGGAAAAGTTGCGGGCTTAACCTAAAATGTGGTTGACAAATCGGGGAAGGGTGTTATATTGAAGACAGGGGTTACCTGTTTAGTAATCAATTTTAATGATTTATTGCCAATGTATTTACTGGTAATGGTCCAGAATACCCGATTTAGGGTTTAGAGATCGATTTATACAAGAAACGAAAATAAAGAATCAATGGGTTTCGGTTCCTTAACTGAAAAGAGGAGGCAGTGGAATGAATAAAATCTATTCGGGATTAAAAGATCAGAAGAAGAGCATTTGGATTCTGTGTGGGGCTGTGGGTTGTTTGCTTTTTCTGATTTTATTGTTGCAGACAGGGAAACTACCTGATGCCAACGCGGAAACAGATGATTCTTTCGGATCCGGGATCGCAGGTTTAACGGTGTTCCTTTGCGGCGATGCCAATTACGACGACATCGTCAATGTCGGTGACGTGGTATATCTGGTAGGGTTTATGTACCGCGGTGGAAATCCTCCTGATCCGCTGGAAGCCGGCGATACCAACAACGATCTGGTGGTAGACGTGGGTGACGTGGTTTATCTGATAAACTATCTTTACAGGGGAGGATCGACACCGATCTGTTTTCCCCAACCGGAAACTTACGCTTTCGACAGTCTTGCCTACGAAATGGAATTGTTGGGAAATTCCATCTGTGACACCGGAGTGACCAACGTGATCTGGTTCACACCGGTGATTCCAAAACTTGATACGGCCACCACCGTTCAGGGAGACACGGTCACGTTCCATTCCCGCTGCTTTTTTCAGACCCCCGACGGAACTTATTGGCGGTTTCCTTTACCTTTGGGCCTGACCACTTATCCGGTGGAAGAGATTGGTAAGGCAGAAGAATCAAACCAGTGGACTGTTGGTTTGGGATTCAAAAATTCAAAGGCTGGCTTTCACTTTCATGGTGCAAAGTACCAAGAGAACGGCGGGCCGCTGCAGACTTTGACCATCGATGTCGAAGGGAATCGGATTCAGGTCGGAAGTAAAGTATACTTTTTCAATTATCCATCACCGCTGGACCCATCCCTTTACGAACAGCTCCGGGAGGCATACCTCAATCAACCGCCGCGGCTGACCGACAGCCAGATCACAACCGCCTGCAACGAAGGGGCTATTTCTATATCCAATTGTCACATTGTGTCGGTTACGTATAATCCGTATGATTATTGGCAGAACGGTGATGTGTGGTGTTACCATTATACATTCGTAACTTTTACTTTCGAGCACGCCTGGACATATTATTGTCCCTATGGCCCGTTGCAGCGGCGGATCATCGTCAGATTCGAGGGAAAAGAACTTATCATTTGCGGTTCGCAGACCCTGTTGGACGAAGAGTTCTCCTGCTCTGGTAGTTATCTGATGGA
Organism: uncultured Ignavibacteria bacterium; assembly: GCA_964406715.1. GTDB lineage: Bacteria > Zixibacteria > MSB-5A5 > MSB-5A5 > SM1-73 > SM23-73-3. The sequence goes on from CAYOSZ010000022.1 coordinate 4,544, forward strand.
GCCGCGATGACATGAATCTAACATTTTGTTCGACTCAAGGACCGGAGTGGTTGCGGGGCTTTAAGTGACAGATCCCATGATAAAGCTTTATTAAAGTTAACCTTTTCGAAAAACATAAAAAAGTTCTTGACAGATTAGATATAAAGGATTAAATTAAAATAGTCCCCTTAAATAGGGCTGTTGTTATTTATGACCCTTTGCTAAAGGTTTTCAAAAACCAAAACCTTTAACCTTCATATGCGGAGGGTCTTATGCATTTCTTAAAACCCAAATCGGTTTTAGGGCAGGCGCTTCCTTTTTTCTGCTTCTTGCTTATCCTGGTGGCGTTCGCCCCCCGGTACGCTCGAAGCGGTTCGGAGCCAGTCCGGCTTGATCTCCCTCTCCCGGGAGAGTCTACATTAGCTTCCATCAAGATCGATATCGACAGCGGATTTATCTGGGAAGTGGTGGAGATTCCGATTTTAATCCGAAACGATGTGGAGTTTTGCGGACTTCAATTGGAGGTCGATTTCCCCTATCAATATCTGACCTTGCTCCAAGCAAAAAGAGGATTGGCTTTATCCGACACCAGCAATGGACAATACGATTGGGAATACTTCTCCTATCGTATTGAACCCTTCCCACTGGTGGATACTCTTTATCGTTGTCTTATTCTGGGATGGTGCGATATACCTGGCGGATATCAGGGAATTCCACTTGCTCTACACTCCGACTATGTCAGCCTGGTGGTGCTGGAATTCATGATTGGCTACGGGGGCTTCCCTTCTGGAACCTTCTTTCCCATCATATTTGAATGGGAAGGTGATGTGGTAAACGATACGGTGGTAAACGATTGGGATTGTGGGGAGAACACTTTTTGCGATCCATCCGGTAGTACCACCTATGCCAGTCAAAATATAGCTCAGTTCAATCCTGCTCTTTGCTTACCTGCGAACTCCTCTTTAGAGTTTCTTGACGGAGGAGTCTACGCTTATTATGCGTCAGGCAAGACCGGAGACATTAACCTGAACGGGCTCACCTACGAGGTAGCAGACTGGGTGCTGTTTCACACGTTTCTTCTGGAAGGGGAGAGCGTTTTGACTGACCCCGAACAGCAAGCGGCCAATTCAGACGTGAACTGCGACGGTCTTCCCTGGAGCATTGCCGACCTTCTGTACATGTGGCGGGTCATTTTGCACGATGCGGTGGAGCTTGTGTGCAATGGTCAAGAGGAGAGCGGGCAGGAGTATCCGGCTGACGAATTTACTTTGGTGTCGTCTTCAGCCAATCCCGGTGAGGTCGTGTCGGTTCCGATATGGTTCGCAAACTCGCTTCCCTCGAGGGGCGCAACCTTCAAGCTGGTTTTTGACCAGAGTCTCCTCTCAGTTGAAGGGGTGGACACTTCTCAAGGGCGGATACCCGGATGGGAGAATATTTACCCCGTGATCGATTCAGGTGGGCTGTTTTTCTTCACCTATGGCGATTGGTGGAACGAGAACAACCTCTCGTTTTCGTCGATTGAGCCAGGCGCGGGCGTTCTTGTAGGGGTCAACTTCAGGGTGGATGAGAACGCTCCTGCCGGAATATCTATTCCCGTCGTATTTGAAGCCCAAGAAGATTTGGGGCATTATAACTCTTACACCGATACGAGCGGTCTTGTTCTGGTGCAACCGGCTACCACCTCCGGCTGGATATTTACCGATGTGATCTCAGGCGACGCCAACAGCGATGGAATCGTGGATGTGGCTGATCTGATTTACCTGATAAATTACCTATACCGTGGAGGTCTGCCGCCCAATCCCGTCAGCCTGGGAGACTTCAATGAGGGTGGTGAGGTGAACATCGGCGACGTGATTGCCCTGGTCAACTACCTTTTCCGCAGCTGACCTTGAGACACTAAAAGCCCTCTCCCCTGAAGTTTTAAGGGAGGGGGCTTTGTCTATCTCTGGCCAGGAAGATTCCCAACCTGGTCATCTGTCTCCAGAAAAAAGAGCAAATACGCTCATTTCCTGAAAAGAGTTGGGAGTTGGATATCTCACCGTCCCTGAAGGGTAAAGTCAGTCTCGATTTTAGCGTTGAAGCTTAGAAATGAAGAAAACCTCTGCTTATTTTCCGTTGACAAGCCTGTAATTTATGTTAACTTGCTATCCTTTGGAGAAGTTATCTGGTGTGGTTCGACTTTGCATAACCACCCCAATCTATTGAAGGGCGAATAATGGACTCCAAGATAATGCAATTGATAGGTTTAGCTTTGGCAGAGGACGTGGGCAAAGGTGATTTGACTTCAGAAGCATTGCTGGAAAGCAAACTCTCCGGTAAAGCCGCCATCATAGCCAAACAGGAGGGGATTCTGGCCGGATTGCCGGTTGCCAGGATGGTTTTTAAAAAGACGGATCCGGCAGCGGTCTTTAACATGCTAAAGCAGGATGGAGAAAAAGTCAGAAAGGGAGAAAAGATAGCTTTAATTCAGGGGAAAATGAGAGGGATTCTAAAAGCGGAAAGGACCGCATTGAATTTCCTGCAGAGGCTCTCCGGGATTGCCACCCTGACGGCTGAGTATGTGGAGAAAACAAAAGGGACTAAAGCGAAAATCCTCGACACCAGAAAAACCACACCGGGTTTGAGGACCCTGGAGAAGTATGCGGTGAAGGCAGGCGGCGGTAAAAATCATCGCATGGGACTTTTTGATATGATCCTGATCAAGGAGAATCACATCCAGGCAGCTGGCGGTATCCGTGAAGCGATGAAAAGGGCGAAATCGAGACGCCGGGGGAAAAAAATTGAGGTGGAAGTCAGAAATTTTAAAGAACTGAGGGAAGCAATCAAGGCGAAGCCGGATTGGATCATGCTGGACAACATGAGAATCCAGCAGATGAAAAAAGCCGTCAGGATGATCCGCTCTGAAAGTCCGGCCATTAAAATCGAAGCATCGGGAAGCGTCAGCTTAAAGAACGTCAGAAGGATAGCATTGACCGGAGTGGACTATATCTCGGTGGGTGCCTTAACTCATTCCGCTCCGGCTATGGATTTGAGTTTAATTCTGATCGATTCTTAACCTGATATCCTGGAAGGTGAGCTAAATCCCATCATCCAACCTACAAGAAGGAGAATTAGTCTTTCCCCAATATAGCTTTTCCAATTAAGCTTTCTATTCCAACCATATGACCGAAGGCAGGAAGGATATCGTATGAAGAGAAGTCTCCAGGCGGCGGAGGAAGAGTTGTCGGCACTTCTGCAGGAGAACAGTCAGGTTTTTTTAAGCTCCAGGGAGATATCGGAAAGGCTGGGGATGCATCCGTATGTGGTCTACCAGGCCATTAAAGAGTTGAGACGTTGGGATTTTGAGATCGCATCCGAGAAAGGGAAAGGTTACAGGCTGTTGAAAGCGCCCGACTTTCTTGTGCCGGGAGAGATAAAAGGGAAGCTGAAGACGAAGGTTCTGGGAAAGGAAATCCTTTCATACCGGAGCTTAAGCTCCACCAACCAGCTGGGATTTCGCTTGGCGGAGGGTGGGGTGAAGGAGGGAACCTTAATCGTGGCAGACGAACAGACCAAGGGCAGGGGAAGGATGGGAAGAAGCTGGCATTCCCCACCCAGGTTGGGTTTGTGGATGAGCCTGGTGCTCCGTCCGGACATACCCCCATTTAAGGCTCCCGGACTCTCCATCTGCGCCGGTCTGGCTTTAGCCCAGACCATCAGAAAACTAACCGGTCTGGATGCCAAGATTAAATGGCCCAACGATTGCCTTATAAACGGTCGCAAGGTTGGTGGCATACTACTTGAACTCTCTGCAGAGCTGGACAGAACCAATTTCGTGATTGCCGGAATAGGAGTGAACGTCAACCAGCTACCCAAGGATTTTCCCAAAAGCCTATCTGCTCTTGCCACGTCCCTCAGGATAGGGTGGGGAAAGGAGGTCTCCAGGATCGAGCTTTTGATTTCCTTTCTGCATAGGTTCGAACCCATTTACTTGGATTTCAAAAAGAACGGATTGGCTCCGCAGCGCCGGTTAATAAAAAAGTTCTCTTCGCTTCTGGGCAAAAAAGTAGCGGTGAAATTCGGGAAAGAAAAGATCGAGGGTCTGGCGGAGGACATCGACGAAAACGGGTCTCTGGTTATTAAGACAAAAAGAGGCAAAAGGGTGGTGAGGGCGGGTGAGGTGACGGTGGTGTGATTTTCCAAGTGACTCTCTTTAACCCTTCCTCGGAAAGCAGCGGGAACTTTAGTGAAAATTAAGATACCCGGACCGGGAGTTCACTCACCAGCTTTGTTTACCCAACAGGAGAAGAGGAAAAGGAGAGAACCTTAGGAGCATGTGGCTGAATGGACAAGAATAACAGCAGGACAAGATCGATTATCATCCTCATCGTCCTGGTCACCGTGCTGATGCGCGGTCTTTTGCTGTATTATACCAACCACACGGCGGATGATTCTTTCATCACCTTTCGCTATGCGGAGAATATCGCCTCGGGTAAAGGTTTCGTCTACAACCCGGGGGAGAGGGTATTGGGGACTTCCACCCCATTATACACGTTGCTTTTAGCCCTTTTGGTTAAACTGGGCATGCCGATTCTACCGTACGCCCGGGTAATAAACATCGGAGCAGATTGTATCACCGGTGCTTTGATTTTTCTCCTGTTAAGGCGGTTTAAGTTGGGTGTGGCGACCTTAGCTGCCCTGTTTTACGTTCTTTTCCCCAGGGTGATAGTCTGGTCCATCTCCGGAATGGAGACCGGCTTATACGTGTTATTTATCGCCGCCTCGCTTTATTCTTACCATAAGGAGAATTTCGGATGGACCTCCCTGTTTTTGGGTTTAACCTTCTTAACCAGAGTGGACGGGATAATCCTGGGGCTTGCCGTTTTAATCCACTATATCTGGCGATATAAAAGATTTCCGATAGGAATGGTGTTGGGATCCCTGGTAGTGGTTTTACCCTGGGTTATCTTCTCCCTGTTGTATTTCGGGTCACCGATTCCCAACTCGGTTCCGGGCAAAAAAGCCTTGTATTCCGGAATCATCTGGGAGACGCCTAAATGGAAGATTTTCTGGGAGTTTTTGTTTTTGAAAACCAAAATAGGCTGGCCGCTTTTGGTGCTTTCATTGACCGGAATCTACCGGGTCTTAAGTAGAGCCAAATCTTACATTATAATCGTCCTGTGGACCTTTTTGTATTTTCTGTTCTTCTTTTTGGCTGAAACCAAGATACATATGTGGTATTACGTGCCCTTTTATCTGGGCTATCTGATGCTGGTTGCTTTGGGAATGGACCTGGTTTTTGAGAAAGCAATAGGATTATGGAGAGAACGGATTGACTTTTCCCAGCCTAAAACAAAGATATTTCCAGGTCTGAATATTTTTAAGATAAGCCTTCTATCTGTAGTTCTCATCTTTGGCGGTCTGATTTATTTGCAGCAAATGAAGCGGACCTTCATACTGGTTGCCGCCGACCAGATAGCCTTGGAAGACATTCATAAGAACATCGGCTTATGGCTTCTGGAAAATACCCAGCCGACCGACACCATCTGCGCGGAGGATATCGGTTATATGGGATACTACTCCGGACGTTACATCTTAGACCAGGACGGATTAGTCTCTCCCCAATCGATTCCCTTCAACAAGAAAAGGGACCGGCTTGGCTTTATTAAGAGGTACAAGCCGGCTTATTTTTTGATCGGGCTTGCCGGACCATACTTTTTGCAGGTGATAGAAAGCGAGTGGTTAAAACAGAATTACCGAATGCAGGCGACTTTCAGTACACAAAACCTAAAACCGGAAAGAGCGAAGATCAACCTGGGGGATTTCGAATTCCACGTATGTACGTATAATATCTATAAGAGAATCGATTCGATTAATTGAAAACAAGTTTCTCAAAGGTAAAACGTGAAGCCGAGTAGCAAAACAATACTAATTAAGGATAAGTATCATGCTGTTGGCAATTGACATCGGAAATACCCATACCGTGCTGGGTATATTTAAAAAAGGAAAATTGGCCGATCATTTCCGGGTGACGTCCAATCATGCTCTGACCGTGGACGAATGCGGAGTTTTAGTAAAACAACTCTTTCCGGATTACAAAGGGATACGAGACGTGATCGTCTGTTCGGTGGTCCCTCCACTCACCCCTGTCTATCAGGAGATGAGCAAGAAATTCTTGAAGGTGGACTCCCTTCTGGTTCAGTGGAATCTTCCTCTGGGGATTAAGATCATGTATGATGAACCGTCCCAGGTGGGGGCTGATCGGATAGCCAATACCGTGGCGGTTTACCAGAGATACGGCGGTCCCGCCATCGTGGTGGATCTGGGGACGGCTACCACGTTCGACGTGATCTCGGAAAAAGGGGAATATCTGGGAGGAGCCATCGCTCCGGGGATAGAGACTTCCTCCTTGAATCTCTTCAGAAGAGGGGCTCAGCTCTTTAAGGTTAGTCTGCAGAAGCCCCGGAAAACCGTGGGGAGGAACACCGAGGAGAGCTTAAGGTCCGGGATCATCTTCGGAGCTGTAGGACAGATAGACGGGATAGTAAACCGGATAAAGGAAGAGCTGAAAAAGGAACACGGAATAAGGAAGAAACCAAAGGTGATTGCCACCGGAGGACTGGCTGGCTTGATTGCTAAGGAATCAAAAACCATTGAAAAGGTCGAGCCCACCCTCACCCTGGAGGGGCTGAAAAGAATATTTCTGCAGGTGAAAAAATCAAGAAAAAATAGTTGACAAGGATAAACCAAAATCATATATTCCGCAGTCGTTGCCTGATGGTAGATGGAGGATGATTTTGGGTTGTCCTTGATCGGTCAAAAAGGCAATAAATTTTTTTTGCAAACTCTTTAGCACTCTTGAGCGTAGAGTGCTAACAAGTTCTTGAGTGATAACCAAATTTACTGTTAAACTTTCAAACAAGGAGGTTCTGCTATGCAGGTTAAGCCTTTGGCAGATAGAGTGTTGATTAAGTCCCTGGAGCCGGAGGAGATGAAAAAAGGTGGCATAATCATTCCGGATACGGCCAAGGAGAAACCGCAGGAGGGCGAGGTGATTGAGGTGGGACCGGGTAGGGTGACGGACGATGGAAAGAAGATCCCACTGGAAGTGAAGAAGGGAGATAAGGTCCTTTACGGGAAGTATTCCGGAACCGAGGTCACCATCGACGACACGGAATACATGATCATGCGAGAAAGTGACATCCTGGCTATTTTGGGATAGTGGATTTTTTTTAGTATGGAATTCAACTAATAAGATGG
>CAYOSZ010000022.1:11771-12015 GCA_964406715.1 uncultured Ignavibacteria bacterium
ATTAGTATGCCGAAGATAATTGAATTCGATAGTCAAGCACGAGAAAAGCTGAAGAGGGGAATCGACAAACTGGCCGATGCCGTGAAGGTCACCCTAGGTCCCAAGGGAAGAAACGTGGCCATAGACAAGAAGTGGGGTTCCCCCACCGTGACCAAGGACGGCGTCACCGTTGCCAAGGAGATCGAGCTGGAAGATCCGTTCGAGAACATGGGCGCCCAGATGGTGAAGGAGGTTGCCTCCAAGA
>CAYOSZ010000023.1:0-11849 GCA_964406715.1 uncultured Ignavibacteria bacterium
GCCTTCAGGTGTAAAATCATCCAAAAACAGACCATCTTCATTCAAGCAATTTGGCGGAAGAAGCACGACGTCTCCGGGTTTCTTTTGTTTTCTTAAAGCATTCAATATGTCAATACCAGCCAAAAGACCGGTTACCGTAACAGAATGCCCAAAAAATCCATTCTTCACCACCACAGGCTGAATCTTGAGACCCGCTACAGAGATTGATATCTCTTCGACAATCTTTTTTATCAGCCTTTGGGCTGATACTTCGGTGATCAGAGTGATCTTAAGATTTCCTCCTATCTCTTTGGGTATAGACCTCCGTTTAGACCCAAAGGTATCTATAAACTGGCGCACCATTCCCACGCCGTTTTCAATCTGATGAAATTCATCATAATAGCTTGCGGGAGGAATGTCAAGCTCCGCTTTGGTGTAGAATTCATCTGCAGCGTAAACGAAACCACTCCCCCATCTTTTTCTAAAAAGCTTTTGCCAATCATACACCCGTTGAATGACTCCCTTGGAATATGTTTTACTCACCGGTTTAATTATGGGCAGCTTCTCTCTGAATTTAGTCAAACCCACCGGTACCAGTGCCAGCGATTTCACGTAGGGATAAAAGCCCGACAAATCCTGAACTGACTTTTCTAAAAACTCCCCGTCGTTGATGCCCGGACATAAGACAATCTGAGTATGAATCTCGATACGCCCCTTGGTTAATCTCTCTATCAAAGGCATGATTTCGGGAATGTTGGAATTTCCTAAAATCTCTCTCCGCAGTTTTCCATCCGTCGTATGCACCGAGACATAAAGGGGACTAAGGCGTTGACTGATAATACGTTTTATGTCGTTATCTAAAGTATTGGTTAAAGTTATAAAATTACCGTGCAAAAAGGAGAGACGAAAATCCTCGTCTTTGAAATACAATGCTCTTCTTAATCCTTTGGGGAGTTGATGAACGAAACAGAAAATGCAGTTGTTATTGCAGCTTTTGTATCCGACCGGATAAAATTCTAATCCCAAGTCTTCTTCATCGAGCTTTTTCACCAGAATGGTTTTGATTTCACCCTGCTGAGTTTTAAGCTTCAGCTCTAAGCTGCTATCCGTAGAGTAAAATTTGTAGTCTATAACGTCGTTTATGGGGTAACCATTTATCTCAAGAAGCTCATCCCCTGCGGAGATATTCTGACCGGAGGCGATGCTCCCGCTTGGTATCGATTTTATTTTCATCTTAGTAAAGAAGGTATTGGAAAAAGGATTTTAGACGTCGGTAGTTTCGAGTCGATATTGGGCAAAGAACATTCTGAGATACTGTATAATGACGTTCAAGGCGGAGACCGTAGCCAGAACAAGAAACCATTGTTGTATCTGCTCAATCCGCGCTATATAAACCACCACGGTGAAAACCCAGATCCAGGAGTTGAGCTTGCCCCAGTTGTTCGACATGAGAACGAATCCCTTTTTTCTTACCATTAAAAGCGCTGCAACCAGGGTTAAAAGGTCCTTGGCGAACAGCAAAACGGCAGCCCAGATGGGGAAATCCCGGTGAAGGATGATGAAAATCACGAATATTCCTAAGCCTAATTTATCTGCCAGAGGATCCAAAATTCTTCCCAGATCCGTGACCTGGTTTAACCTTCTGGCAACATAACCATCCAGTACGTCGGAAGCCACCGCAAGCGCGATCAAAATAATCGCCACAACCAGTCCCGAAGGGGTATCCTGGGCTAATAAGAAAAAGATAAAAGGCAAAAGAAAAATCCGAAAGATCGCCAGAAGATTGGGAAGCAGGAGAAAATCTCTTTTTCTTATGATCATCTTAAGTTTGTTGTCGTTTTCTCTTAGTAGAAAGGCTGGCTCGAATGACTCACTGATCCTGTGGTAATTCTATCCCTGAAGTCTGGATCTTCACTCAACCTTTGGGTGGTTACCGGGTTGGATCATCTCCTTTGCCTGTCTTAAGGTCACCTGGCTCACCTTTTCGCCGGAGATCATTCGGGCAATCTCCCTGACCCTCTCGTCCCTGTTCAAGCTCCTTATCCTGGTCACCGTACGCCCTTTCACGCCCTCCTTCAAGACCTTGTAGTGATGATCCGCCTGGGAAGCGATCTGCTGCAGATGCGTTATCACGATCACCTGATGAGAACAAGCCAAACCCTTCAAGCTTCTGCCCACTGCGGATGCTACCTCTCCACCAATTCCCACGTCTATCTCGTCGAAGATTACTGTCTCCAGTCGGTCCACCTTTGCCAGGATGGATTTCAGCCCCAGCATTATGCGGGAGATCTCGCCTCCGGATGCGATCTTGGCCAGCGGTTTGAGCTCCTCTCCGGGATTGGGAGAGACAAAGAATTCCACCTGATCTATTCCCTTCTCATCCACCAGGATCTTTTTGCCCTCCATCTCCAGCCATCCATTTTCGTCTTCTCTTTGTGTGATTCTTATTTCAAATCTCGTCTTATCCATCCCCAGATTGGCTAATGCCTTCTGAATTCTTCTGGATAGGTCGGAAGCTTTGGCTTTACGTTTTCGGGAGAGCAAGCAACATTCCTCCCCCAGAGTGTTGGAAAGTTCAGCCATTTCTTTCTCTAAGTTACTTATGATTTCATCTTTGCTCTCTATCCGCTCCAGCTCCTTTTCTATCTGCTCCTTGTATGCCAGAATCTCCTCGATACTTTTGTCGTATTTCCTCTTCAAGGTGCTAATCAGATTCAGCCTCTCCCTTATCATTTCCAGCTTTTGGGGGTCGAACTCTAGGTGAGCCTTGTAATTTTCCAGGAATCTTGATACATCCTGAAGCCCGATAACAAAGGATTCCAGCATTTCGGCAGGTTCTTTCAATCTGGCATCGATTTGGATATTCCTCTTAAGCTCCCGGGACATTGAGGTGAGCCGCTCCAATATTGATCCCTCGCTATCATAAAGCTGATTGTAGAGATTGGAAGATATCTCGAAAAGTGTTTCTGCATTTTCCAACACCTTTCTCTCCTGATTCAACTTTTCTTCTTCATTCGGACTTAAGTTGGGCCTCTCGATCTCCTGTATCTGAAACCGGTAAAGCTTACCCCTCTCCTCATCCTGCCTCTTACCGGTTTTTTGATCATCCAGCTCTTTTCGTTTCTTTCTTAGCATATTAAAATCTTTGCTCACCCGAGCTAAAACGGCGTCTAAACCCGCATATTGATCTAAGTACTCGATATGTCTGTCCACATTCAGAAGCGACTGATGTTCGTGCTGTCCGTGCAGGTCTGCCAGCCTGTCACCGATCGACTTCAGGCTGGATAAGGTAATCAACCGATCATTGAGAAAGCATTTATTCTGATCCCTGCTGGATATTTCTCTCCGAATTATCAGCACGTCCTCCTGGGGGATCATCCCCAGCCCGCTTAATAAGTTCTTCAGAGGTGGATCATTCTGTAGTTTGAACTCCCCCTCTACGGTTGCTGTTTCGAATCCGCTTCTGACCACTTCACTGCTTGCCCTTTCTCCCAAGATCAGATTCACCGCTCCTACGATGATCGATTTTCCCGCACCGGTAGCTCCACTGATGACGTTCAGACCAGGCTCAAATTCCACCTCTAAACGGTCAACCAATGCATAGTCTTTTATTCTGAGATTCCTTAACATTCCAATGGACTCTAATCTGTGGTTTTATAACCTGAGTAGAAATTCGATAGCATGGGGAGATGAGCCCGAGACGATTCTCGAACCCTTGAACCTTTAAACTTTTGAACCTTTGAACCTTTCCTACTCCCCGATCTTGGGTCTGGCTCCCCAGTGAAGTTTCCCTCTTAATATCTCATAGAACGATCTGTCTCTGAATTTGATCAGGTTAATCGGGTGTTTGGCTTTACGTATCAAGACTGCGCTGCCGGATTTCAAGCCAACCGCCACCTGCCCGTCAATTGTCAATACCGCCTCCCGGTGGGAGATCTCCACTATGGCCTTCAGGGTCTCATTCTCGGAGAAAACTATGGGACGGGAGGCTAAGGTATGCGGGCATATGGGGGACACGATTATGGCATTCATTCGAGGGTTGATTATCGGTCCGCCGGCTGCCAGGTTATAGGCTGTGGACCCGGTAGGGGTGGAGATGATCAAGCCATCAGCCGAATAGGAACAGACGAACTCATCTTGCAGATAAAGATGCAAAAGAAAAAGTCGGGATACCTCTCCCTTATCGATGACCACGTCATTCAAAGCGTACTGGTCGAGTTTCTTGATCCCTTCCACCTCCGTCTCCAGAACCATCCTTTTCTCGATGAAGTAGTCCCCTTTTTTGAGTTTGTTTAAGGTATTATGCAAATCGTTGGAGTTAATCTCGGTCAAGAACCCCACCCCCCCCAAGTTAATACCCAGGACCGGAGTCTGATGATCACCCACTGCCCTGGCTGAAGCCAGCATGGTTCCGTCTCCCCCCAACGATATCAAAACCCCGCTTGCCTTTCCCAGCTCAGCCCTGGACATTGATTTCTCCTTATGTCCTACCAGCGAAATCAACTCCTCACAAATGAAAATATCCAGTCCGTTTTCACCCGCCCAGCGGATGATTTCCTCCACCACCCCCTTGGTCAACTGTTTTTTGACGTTGGCGATGATCCCGATGCTTTTAATCTCGCTCATGGGAAAGATTATTTCAAGTTCTTCTTATCTATTCAATCCAATCTAACAGGGCCCTTAAAAAACGATTTCTTCCGGAGGGGCAAGCTCCCACCTTTATTCAACCCGGAAACTCGTAATCCACAGAAAGAACTTAAGCTCGGTGGTCGGATTTTTTAAGCACCGCCAAAGCCTTTCCTTATGAGCTTGCCTTCCTGATTTTGACCTTTTCAGTAACCTCTTTTTGTTTAAAAACCTTTTTGACCGCCCGGACAATTCCTTCTACATCCAAACCTAAATCGCTCAGAAGCTGACCTCTTGAACCGTGTTCTATGAACTCGTCCGGAATGCCCATCCTTTTGATCCGGACACGATTCTTATCATGAGTTTCTGCAAATTCCAGCACCGCCGAGCCGAATCCACCCGAAAGCGCGTTCTCCTCCACTGTTAATATCCTGTCGAATTTCTCCCAGACGGAATTAAGCATCTCCTCGTCTAGTGGTTTCACAAAACGGGCATTCACCACTTCCACGCCTATCCCCTCTCGCTTTAGCATGCGGGAAGCCTCCAGGACCGGGTAGACCATCGATCCCACCGCCAGAATTGCCATATCCTTTCCGCTCTTTAGACTCTCCCAGGTTCCCATCTTTATCGGGGTAAAATCTTCCGTTATCACGTCAGGAATCGGACTACGGGGATATCTGATTGCCACCGGACCTTTTCCCCATTTAACTGACGTATAAAGCATATCCTTCAACTCATTCCCATCCTTGGGTGCCATGATCATCCAGTTGGGGACCTGCCTGAGATAGCTCAGATCGAAGGTTCCGTGATGGGTGGGACCATCTGCACCCACCAATCCGGCCCGATCTATTGCCAGGATCACTGGCTGATTCTGCAAGGCGATATCGTGAATCACCTGATCGAAAGCTCTTTGGAGAAAGGTGGAATATACCGCAAATACCGGCTTTAATCCCTGACTGGCAAGTCCGGAGGCGAAAGTGGTGGCGTGTTGCTCGGCGATTCCTACGTCGTAAAATCTTCGGGGGAAAGTTCTGGCGAACTTAACCAGTCCGGTGCCTAAAGTCATGGCGGCTGTTATCGCTACGATTTTTTCGTCGGTACCAGCCAGTTTATGCAGGGTGTCTCCGAGCACCTCGGTATAGGTCGGTTTACCAGCCGGTCCGTTTGAATTACCGGTCACCTTGTCGAAGGCGCCTATGCCGTGAAATCGCGGAGCATCCTCTTCGGCATGTTTGTAGCCTTTCCCCTTTTGGGTTAGAACGTGCAACAAAATGGGACCTTGCAAAGTCTTAAGTTGTTCTAAGGTTTTGATCAACCCCGCCACGTCATGACCGTCCACCGGACCGAAATACCGAAATCCCAGCTTCTCAAAGATAATGCCGGGAACCAAAATACCCTTGATGCTCCCTTCCACTTTGGCCACCATGGCTCTTATCTTGTCTCTTCTTTTGAACTTTCCTACCAGATCCCAAACTTCTGCTTTGAGCTTGTTATACTTTTCGTCGGTCAACAGATCGGTCAGATATCGAGACAAAGCACCCACGTTCTTGGAGATGGACATGGTGTTGTCGTTTAAGATGACGATTAAGTTCCTTCCCGAGGCTCCCGCATTGTTCAACCCCTCAAACGCCATTCCTCCGGTCAGGGCACCGTCTCCCACCACCGCAATCACCGAGAATTTTTCTCCTTTCTGATCTCGCGCACTGGCAACCCCCAGGGCAGACGAGATGGCGGTGGAGGCATGTCCTACGACGAAGACGTCATGTTCGTTTTCACGCCAGGTGGGAAATCCGCTCAATCCCTTGTATTTTCTCAAAGTATCAAACCTGTCCCTGCGCCCGGTCATAAGCTTGTGGGTATAACACTGATGACCCACGTCCCAGATAAATTTATCCTGGGGAGAATCGAAAACCCGGTGGAGTGCCAAAGTTAGCTCAACCGCCCCCAGATTGGAAGCAAGATGTCCGCCGTTCTTCGAGATCACCGTTATAATCTTGTCTCTGATCTCCTCTGCCAATTCACCCAGCTTCTCAATTGGAATTTCTTTCAAATCCTGTGGGCAATTTATTTGATCCAGCCAGTAGCTCATCTTGACTCCTTAGAATTCCCGGGACACCATGAAATCCGCCCAGGCTAAAAGCAGCTCCTTGTAAACTGACTCCGGCAGAACGTCAAGCTCCGTTCGCGCCTCTTCTATGATCTGCTTCGCCATTCGCTTTGTCTCCGCAATTCCGCCCAACCGTATCAAAATCTGGGTCACCTCGTCGATTTCTTGGTTGGTTGCTTTTGGATTGCCCAGAACGCTATCCAGTTTATCTCTCTGGCTGGGATTAGCATTCCGGAAAGCATAATAGATGATGGTGGTACGTTTTCCTTCCCGGATGTCGGAACCGACCGGTTTTCCAAGCTGTTTTTCGTCTCCCACGATGCCTAAGATGTCATCCTGAAGTTGGAAGGCGGTACCGCATCTGCTGGTGAAATTAGACAAAGCCACGACCCTCTTCTCGGTCGGGTCCGTGGTGTTGAGCCCTATCATAGCACCCGCTTTGGCGGCATATTCATATAAGGCTCCGGTCTTTCGCCACAGCATGTCTATTATCTGCTCCGGCTCAAAAGATTCAACCGGCTGTCTGGCGAATAAAATATCCAGAGTCTCGCCGGAGACCAAAGTATTTAGCACGTAAGATTCAAGCATTCGGATCAAGGTGAGGGTGACCGCGGGCTTAACGTTTCCCTTCAAGGAACAATCACACAGCAGGCTCACCGCCCATCCCTGTTGTACGTCACCGGTAAGTATGGCCACGTCCCGGCCGTAATCTTCGGCCTGATGATCGGTATAGTTCATCTTCTGCTTCGCTATCATGGAGGATTGGGCATGAACGGTATATCCACCCCTTCTTTTCTGGTCGTTGTCGATCAGATCGTCGTGTACCAATGTCCAGGTGTGAAACATCTCCACCGCGGCAGCGGCGGGTATGGCTTCCTCTTCTTTTCCTCCAGCTGCCCCGCAGGCTAACAGCAAGACCGCGGGACGCAAGCGTTTTCCCGCCCGGTTGACGTAACTATATATCGCTTCTTTTAAGTGAAGGGGGTGAAACCAGTCTTTAAACTCTTCCGAGTTCAAATACGACGTCACCCATTTTTCTCTCTTCTCCAGTTCGGCGAAGAAATCTACGGCTTGGGTGGCCATGATGTTATCCTGGGTAAAATTGAGATACCGATTCAGCCATTAAACAATTATACGTAACTTAAGGCAAATGTTTCATCGCCCCAAGCACCTCTGATCTTCACTTTTTTCTGTGAACGCATATCGGCTGCTGGCGTATCGACCTTCTCCGATAATTAAGGGAATATCTCCGCCATCATCCCTGGCAGCCCTAATCCTCTTTTTTAATATCCAGGGGTGCGGTTTTGAACTCACCCTCGGTGGTTTTGATCAGCTTTCTGATCTTTCCTTCCGCCTGTGTTAACTTTTGGGTGCATAACCGGGATAATTTAATTCCTTCCTCAAATTTCCCCAGAGCTTCCTCTAAAGACAACTCCCCCTCCTCCAACTCCAGCACTATCTCTTCCAGCCGGTTTAATGCCTCCTCGAAGCTCTTCTCTTTTTTATCCCTGTCTAATCTCCTGCCAGCCAACTTTACCTCTTTCTGCCTGTTTTCAGATCAATCAACTCTACTTCCGACTCCACTCTCCCTCTGTATACTTTTACCTCAATCTTGTCCCGTTTTCTGAGGATTCCGGCATCCTTGATTACCTTCAATTCGGGCAACTTCCGGGTGACGGAATATCCTCTTTTCAAAACCGACGAAGGTGACAAAGCCTTTATCTTTTCTTTCACCAAAGATAAAGCATTGGTTCTGATTTCCAAGTAATTTTTTGCCTTGCTATCCAGTTGCCTCACCAGTTCGTCTCTCTTCTGGGATCTCTGGGTAACGATATCGAAAGGCCTTCTGAAACCATAGCTCTCTTCAATTGACTTCAGTCTATGCTGCGAGAGTTCGATCAGCGAAACTAAAAATGAATATAGTTTTCTGGAATCCGTGTTTATCTGTTTTAACAGATCATCCCTCTCGCCAACAACTATCTGCGCAGCTGCCGATGGGGTGGGCGCTCTTAAATCTGCCACGAAATCCGAGATGGTGAAGTCTATCTCGTGCCCCACGGCTGAGATCACGGGAATCTCGGAATCATAGATGGCTCTGGCCACCACCTCCTCATTGAAAGCCCACAAATCCTCCAGAGACCCGCCTCCCCGGCCCACTATCATCACGTCGATCTTTCTATATTGGTCGAACTCCTTTATAGCCTGGGCAATCTCCTCGGCTGCCCCCTCACCCTGAACCCGAACCGGATTCATTATTATATTCACGCCGGGGAACCGATTATGTATT
Organism: uncultured Ignavibacteria bacterium; assembly: GCA_964406715.1. Lineage (GTDB taxonomy): Bacteria > Zixibacteria > MSB-5A5 > MSB-5A5 > SM1-73 > SM23-73-3. The sequence goes on from CAYOSZ010000023.1 coordinate 9,000, forward strand.
ATTCTGATTATGTCTCTCACCGCCGCCCCGGTGGGGGAGGTCACCACCCCGATGGACTCCGGAAACTGGGGTATCGGTTTTTTATGCTCCTCGTCGAACAGACCTTCCTTGAGAAGCTTTTCCTTCAACCTCCTGAAAGCAATCTCCAGTTTCCCCAGGCCGATGGGGACCAGTTTAGCCACGTCTAATTGGTACTGCCCGTTTCTTTCGTAGACCGTAATGCTTCCCCGGGCCATCACACTCATTCCGTCATTCGGCTCAAATTGAAGCCCCTCTTTCCGAAATCTCCACAGGGTACACTTTATCTGAGCATTTTCGTCTTTCAGGGTGAAATAACGATGTCCGGAGGAGTGCAGAAGATAATTGGAGATTTCGCCTTCCACCCAGACGGCGGGAAATTCTCCTTGCAGCAAGCTCTTTATCTCTTTGGTGATCTCCGTTACTGTGTAAATTTTCTCCTGCATGTTATCCCCGGTTTGATTTGCCTTAATGGTCAGACTGCGCATGCATCATTTCATACGCTTTACATCAGGCGTCTCTAAGAATATATGTTAATGCAATCGCATGTCAAATCATATATCTATTAGCCAAAGGGGGATATCGAAACTGAACCAGGACTACGTTTACTTCATTCCTGTATCGTTTAGGGGAGCACAAGGATTTGGATCAAGCTAATCCCGTAGCAGTTTCTATGAGCTGACTCAAAAGCTTACAGTCGCGGCATTCTTCATTTCCCGGGGGCGGGGACTCAAGATCAAAAATCCTCCGGACTTCTTTCAAAAGAGGGGGAATCCTCACTTCAGCCTCAAGCTTCAGTTGAAGAACGTGTCCTTCAAAACCCATCAAAAACCCTTCTTCTCGTATGAAGGAATCAAGCAATTCCTGATTAAGATCCGTTTGTGGCTCCATGTAGACCAAAGCCAGACCGGAGATCGGATCGAAGCCACAGCGTTTCCCAATGTAAGCATAGGCATTAAGCTGAATCTCATACAGAGGAAGCAGGCTGTCCTGGGCTTTGGTGAATTTCGCGGTTTTGTAGTCCAGGATATAATGTGAACCATCTTCCCGTTGCAGTATTTCGTCTGGTGTCCCGGTCAACAAAACGTTACTTTTTTCATCCAGTACACAGAACTTGGAGTAATGTGGAACTTTCACCGGCTTACCCAGATTTCCCAATTCCCTCAACCATGAAGGTAATTGATTATATCGGGCGAAGTGAACGTTGGTGACCTTTTTGGTATACGAATCGATGGAACTGAAAATCCCGGGAAAGATTTGAAATGGCAATTTATCCGGACAATGCATTTTAATCCAGAAGCAGCGGGAACAGAAGCCAGGCAAAGCCAGTTCACCCAGATTCTTGGCGGAGATTCTTATCTGTGCCATATTAAATCTCTCCTATTTTTAAAGTTCGATGTATAATGTTTTTCGCTTCGTTCCTTTATTCTTCCTACCCCTGCTGATCCTGTCAAAGATTAAGATTACAGTTTTGCCTCCAAGACAGAAAAATAACAGCCTATTTACTTCTGTCAGCAAGCTGGGACGTATCAGAAGGCTATGATATGCCGAAGTACCTTTCCATTCTGTCGAAAGCTTTGTTTATGGCTTCCCTTGAATCGCAGAAGGTGATGCGAAGATGGCTTTCTCCGGTGGGACCGAAAGCTACCCCGGGCGTGGTCGAAACTCCACCCTCCAAAAGAAGCTTTTTACAGAATGCCAATGAATCCGATCCCTGCTCTATCAAGATCCTTGGGAACATGCAGTAGGAACCTTTGGGCTTTTGATACTCAAACACCGAGCTAAGCCTGTCCAGGCGCTCGCATGTCAAGTCTCGCAGATCCAGGTATTTCTTTCTAAACTCCGCAACGCAATCCTGCGATCCCTGTAAGGCAGCCAGCGCGGCATACTGTGAAACCACCGGCGCGCATATAGTAAAAGGAATGTGCGCCTTAAGCATCTGGGTTACCCATTCCGCTTTTGCCAAAACGTACCCGACTCTCCATCCGGTCATGGCATAAGTCTTGGTGAAAGTGAAACAGCTGACCGTCCTTTCCTTCAGTTCAGGGATGGAGGCTATACTGAAGTGCTTTACCCCATCGAAGGTAAAGTATTCGTAGCTCTCATCCACAATTATAGCCAGATCATTCTCCAGGGCGATCTTCCCCAGGGCTTTAAGCTCTTCTTTTTCAAAGACCGCTCCGGTGGGATTGTTGGGTGTGCAGAACATAATTGCTTTTGTCTTTTCAGTAACGCCCCTCCTGAAAGCATCGATATCTAAGCGAAAACCATCCTCCTCGATGGTAGGAACGTATACCGGAACGGCTGAGGCTAACAGCACCTGCTGTGCATGAGTGGAATAGTTAGGCGACGGTATAAGCACCTCGTCTCCCGGATCGAGCAAAGCCATCACCGCCGCACTTAAGCCCTCAATGGCTCCCACGGTAACCATCACCTCAGAGACATCGGCTGTGATGTCGTTGTCCCTCTTAAGTTTCTCAACTATAGCTTCCCTCAATTCCTGCACCCCGATGCTCGCAGAATAGCCGCTTACCAGACCGGCTTTGATTGCCTGACATGCCCCCTCATTTATATGCTCCGGTGAGCCAGCGGCTGGTCTTGCCCAGGATAAAGAAACCGGGTCTTTTACCTGCATGGAGAGTCGCGTCATCTCGTGAATAGCGGAACGTGGGATTTTATTGACCCTGTCTGATACCAGACTTCTCTTGATTTCGTTTTTGTTCGTCATTTACTTCTCCTCTTCTTATAACATTAGTTAACCATTCTTTCACTTCTGCCGGGCAGATGAATTTGTCTTTCTATCCTTCAAGCGATATCAACCATATTGACATT
>CAYOSZ010000024.1:0-7773 GCA_964406715.1 uncultured Ignavibacteria bacterium
CGATCTGAACAAAGCCCTGGAGGGTGCGGACGTGGTCATCGTTTTAAGGATACAGCTGGAGAGACAAAAAGGCGGGCTTCTGCCGTCCCTGCGGGAGTATACCAACAAATTCGGCATCACCAGAGAGAGGCTGAAAAACCTGAATGAGAATTTCACCATCATGCACCCGGGTCCCATAAACCGGGGGGTGGAGATCACCCCGGAGGTGGCAGACGGACCCCACTCGGTGATTTTGAATCAGGTGACCAATGGCGTGGCTATCCGAATGGCGGTGCTTTACCTGTTAAGCGGAGGTGAGGGAAAAGTTGAATAAGTCCAAAAGAGAAGAAAAGGATTTAAATTTTGATCTGGCCATCACCGGAGGCAGGGTGATCGATCCGGAGACAAGGACGGATAAGATCACCGATGTCTTCATCCGGGATGGGGTGATAAAGAAGGTGGAGAAGGCCAAAGGCAGAATAAGAGCCAGAGAGATAATCGACGCAAAAGGGAAGATTGTCGTGCCCGGTTTGATAGATATGCACACTCACTTGAGAGAGCCGGGAAGGGAGGACGAGGAGACCATATATACGGGCTCATGTGCGGCGGTTGCCGGAGGTTTAACCTCCATCTGCTGTATGCCCAACACCCAACCCCCCATCGATAATAAGGAAACGGTGAAATTCATTTATCATAAAGCAAAAGAAGCCAAGTGCAGGATATACTGCGTGGGGTGCATCACCAAAGGGCAGGAAGGAGAGGAGCTCACCGAGATTTTCGATCTGGTAAGCTCCGGCGTGGTGGCCATCTCCGATGACGGATTGCCGGTTTCCAATTCGCAGATCATGCGAAATGCCATGGAATACAGCCGGATGTTTGACCTGCCGGTTATATCCCACAGCGAGGATTTGAACCTGTCAGCCGGCGGCGTAATGCACGAGGGATTCGTGTCGACCACTCTGGGTATGTGCGGAGCCCCTGCCATCGCCGAAGAGATAGCTGTGGCCCGGGACCTCAAATTGGCGGAATTCACTAAAGCGAGAATTCATATAGCCCACGTCTCCACCGAAGGATCGGTGGATTTGATTCGACAGGCCAAAAAGAATGAGGTCAAAGTCACCTGCGAAGCCACCCCACACCATTTCACTCTGACGGACGAGATCATAAGAACGTTCGACACCAACGCCAAGGTCAATCCACCCTTGAGGACCAAAAAAGACGTGGAGGCCATAAAGAAAGGACTCAAAGACGGTACCATCGACTGCATCGCCACCGATCATGCCCCTCATTCGATTGAAGAAAAGGAGGTGGAGTTCGATTTCGCTCCCCCCGGGCTGGTGGGACTGGAGACCGCTTTGGGTCTGGTGATCACCGAATTGATCAACAAGAGAGTGCTCTCCTGGACTCAGGCCATAGCCAAGCTGACCATCAATCCCGCAAAAGCTTTGAATCTCAAAAGCGGCCGGATACAGAAAAACTCGCCCGCTGATGTCACCATCATCGATCCTAAAGCTCACTGGATTGTCGATCCGTCCAAATTTCAATCCAAGTCCAAAAATTCCCCCTTCGGCGGAAGAAAACTTCAGGGCAAGGCTTGCTGTACCATAGTGGATGGAAAGGTGGCGTTTGAAGGGTAGTATTTCAACCACTGTGGCACGTGAGTTTACTCCGAGGTTCCTGTCCGAAACGAATCCGGCTTGATCCCCACGTCTTTTTGCTGTTGCAGAAGTGTAGCGGAAACCTTCTCTATCTTGAGCTTGTCGAAAGAAGGTTTCCATACTCCCTGTCTCGCTTTTTTCACTTGACAAAAGAGATATTGCTGGTATAATAATTATGAAACTCCAAGTAATTTTAATTCGATGGATTTTGCCAAAGGGAACAGGTTTCTTTTTTGGATGCCAGTCGGCATTAGCAGGTAGACGATACCGCGAATAGGCTGAAGGGATAAATTACCCACAAGGAGTTCAGATGATAAATTTTCGCTTCTAAGAAGGGGCTCGTAACGGTTAATTAGTGTTGAAGGCCGTTTAAGAAAGGAGGAAAGAAGTTGAGAAAGCTTGTTATCTTCTCCGTTTTTTGTGGAGTTTTGGCTTTGCTTTAATGAACCGACCTTATCTGAATCTGCTCCTGCGTTGAATTAGAACCCCAGAAGAATTTGATTTGTCGAGAGTGGTTTTTTGATTCGGCCACAGAGAGGTTAACCGGTTTTCAGTTTACCCACCAGGTCGGTGATTTTCTTTATCTCTTTTTCTTTTAAATATCCGTTCAATCCGTTGACTATCTTAACGGAAGTCTGCGGATCCACAAAATTTCCGCACCCCACCTGAATCATGCAGGCACCGGCTAAGAGGAATTCCAGGGCATCCTGCGTGTTGAAAATCCCCCCGATTCCGATTACCGGAAGCTTGGTCGCCTGCGCCACCTTCCATACCATTGCCAGAGCTACCGGTTTTATGGCTGGACCGGAAAGCCCTCCGGTGATGTTTGCCAGAGTTGGCTTTCTTTCCTCCACGTCGATCGCCATCCCCACCAGGGTGTTGATCAGGGAAACGGCGTCAGCCCCGGCTTCCTGCACCGCACAGGCCATCTCCTCTATGCTGGCAACGTTGGGAGAAAGCTTGGCCATAATGGGAAGCGAAGTGTGATCTTTGACTTGCTTTATGCATTCATGCGCCGATTCCGGCTTTGCACCGAAAGTCAGTCCCCCCTGCCTTATATTGGGGCAGGAGATGTTGATCTCCAGCATGTCGATTCCCCTGCAGCGGGAGAGCCTCTTGACCACCTGGACGTACTCCCCAATGGTGCTCCCTGCTACGTTGACTATTATTCTGGTCTTGAGCCTTCTTAAAAAAGGCAGTTTCTTTTGGATAAACTTATCCACTCCCACGTTAGCCAGGCCAATGGCATTAAGCATTCCCGAAGGGGTCTCGACCGTTCGGGGGGGTGGATTCCCCTCCCTGGATTTTGAGGTTATGGATTTGGTGACCACACCCCCCAATTTGGATAGGTCGATCAAAGCATTGTATTCCTCCCCGTACCCGAAGGTGCCGGAAGCCACCAAAACCGGATTGTTAAATTTCACTTTTGCTACTTCGACCGAAAGGTCGACTTTGTGATTCAAACTAACTCCTGAGAAACGGTCGGATTAAGGTTCACTCTTTGTAAACTCAAGGAATATCATTCTAATTCCACCATCCGGGCGTCGAACACCGGTCCATCCACACAGGCTCTTTTGTAAGTTTGATCTTTGTGTTTGACCACGCATCCCCAACAGGCGCCCACCCCACAGGCCATGTGTGTCTCCAGGGAAATCTGGCAGAAAAAGTCCATTCTTTTCGCCATCCAGGACATCCTTTTCAGCATCTTATGAGGTCCACAGGAGTAGGCCGCAATATTTTTGGGATCGCATCCTCTTTTCCTTATCTCTTTGAAAAATACCTCGGTGACCGCACCCCTTCTTCCCGCAGTGCCGTCGTCTGTGGCTAAAATCAATTTAGCTTTCGTCTCTTTCAGCTCGTCGGCATACAAAAGCTCTTTTTTGCTTTTAGCGCCCAAAAAGAACGTCAGTCTTTCCGGGGGCACTCTCTTGATCAGTCGGGAAAAAAGAAACCACAAGGGTGCCATCCCCATTCCTCCCGCCACCAGCAAAATCTCTTTTCTTCCCCGGGGCAACGAAAAGCTGTTGCCGATGGGGCCCAGAATATCAAGCGTCTCCCCCGGGGATTTCCTCGATAGAATCTCGGTCCCTTCTCCCACCACTTTGAATAGTATTTCAAAGAGACTTTTGTCCTTCTCCACCCGGTGAATGCTGAACGGTCTCCGGAGAAGAGGTAAATCACCGGAGTTGACTTTGATATGGACGAAGTTTCCCGGCTTTGCTTTCCTAAAGATAAGGGGAAAGGAGAAAGTGAGCTTGAAGATTTTCTCCCCGAGTTTTTCCCTGGACAAAACACGGCTGGAGAATTGAGAGATCATCCTTAACTTTCTACTGGTTTTGGTCGAGGGTGTGATCTTAACCTTCTGGCGGGATCACCTCAACCGTGTACAAAAACCACCCGCCTAACTGGTCCATATCGATTTTTTCTGCATCGAAGACGGTATTCAAAGTCGCCTCCCTTGCCGCTTCGTCGATCCAGGAGTTCTCCAGGGAGTTCACCACCTCCGCTTCACTTACGGTTCCATCGAACTCGATTCTGATCTTGAGCACCACCGCCCCTCTGATGCCGGAAAGGATCTCCGTCTGCGGATATACGAACTCCCCCCGTTGAAGCGGCTGTGGAGCCTTTGGTATCTGGGGTCCGGAGGTATCGGGCTGGGCCATCATGGTGCTGTCCTCCTCCTCGACCGGAACAACCTCCCTGGGTGCAGGCATGGTGGGCTGAGCCCTTTGGGAGATCCCCAGTTTTATCCGGGCTTCCTCTGCATACTCTGTCTCCGGATACTCATCTATCAGCTTCTGATAAGCAAAAATCGCCGTGCTGTCCCCGGGATTGGTATAATATTCAATAATCCAGGCTTTGGCATAAGCTGACTTGCTGGCATACTGGCTGTAAGGGAAGTTCGCCATTATCACATCATACAAAGCCAGGGCGGAGTCGACCTGCTGCTTTTCGAAAAGGAATCTTTCCGCCTCCCCATAGATCTCCTCCGCATTGTCCGTGTCCAGGGCAAAATATTCAGGTGAGACATTCAAAAAATCCAATGCCGGCTTTAGATAGTCTGATTCCGGATATTCGGCTAAGATTCTTCGATGAATCTCCTCAGCTCCGTCGGCGTCCTGCTTTACGTTTTCCAAAATCCAGGCGGCGGCATAAAGCGATTTGGCGGCGTATTCCGATTGGGGAAACTTATCCGCCAGGGCCAGGTACTCTGCCAGGGCAGAATCGGGCTGATCCATTTGGGTAAGATATAGCTCACCCAGCAAAAACAACGCTTTGCCTGATTTCTCGCTCTCCTCATCGGATAGCGCCTTGTGATACTCGGAAATTCTGTCGATATTGGCAGTTCGACTCAGCGCCTCCTTGGCGATCTCCGATCGGGAACTCTGATTGTTACAACTCTCGTACATCTCCTTGGCTTTCTGAAGATCGCTGAATACCTCCTGATATATATTTCCCAGTTGAAAATAGGCTTTTGCCGACTCTTCTGTTCTGGGATAGCTTTCCGTTACCTGAAGATTTTCCACCATGGAAAAAGAGAGCTCATCCAAAAAAAAGTAGCCCTGAGCAATCTGCAGCTTAATGGAGGAGAGGTTTGCGGAGAATCTGACATCCTCTGACAGTTCAACGTAGATTTCCATACCCTTTTGATAGTCACCCAACAAGTACAAACACTCTCCCTCCTTGTATTTCGACCGGAATAAAAGGTCGGGTGAGGGGTTCAGATTTTCCACCCCGGCGAAGGTATCTTTAGCTTGGGTATAATCCTTCTTCTCCCGGTGACACTCCCCCATGCGGAACCGGGTGATGGCAGAGAGGGTGTCGGGATCGAACTGGTTGAAAGTTTTCTCATAATAGGCCAGGGCATCGACAAACTCTCTCCTTTGAAAATAGATTTCGCCTATCTTAAAAGAGGCTTCCGCCTTCTTTTTGCTTTTGACCTTCTGGGACTCGAGCAGACCTTTCAGCGAACCGATGGCTTCCATCTCGTCACCGGAATAGTAATGGCACATGCTTATGTAATAAGATGAATTGTTCACCAGCTTGCTTTTGGGAAAACTGGTCTGGAGTTCCTCGAATTTTCTTCTGGCCTTGACGTATTCTCCCATGTTGAAATAAGCCCTTCCGATCAAAAACAATGCGTCATCCGCCCACTTGCTCTTGGGATGAAAGGTCAATACCTTGGAGGCCTTCTTTATGGCATTCTCGTAATGGTTCCTTCCCAGGTTGTGCCGGGTTTGTTCGGTGGCCCTCTCCTGTGCCTTCTCTCCCTGCTTGAAACTTTTCTTGGCATTGTAGAAGGTATTGTAGTAGGTACAACCACACAGAAGCAAAAACAGAAGAAGAAAGGTAAAAGATCTATTTTTCAATGTGTTCCGCTTCATGTTTGAATCCCTCTTGCATCCACCCCCGGCTCAAACCCGATTTAAAGAAACTTTCCACAGCGGATTCATATTCCTCCGGGTAGATTTTCCTGTTTATTGATACGCACTCGCCTGCCCTGAAGCTGGGGAAATATTGACCCATCAAGCTTATATGCACTTCCCCGGAGATTTCCCGTTTTATGTATCCGAAGGTCTCCTCGCTCCCGGCCAAACCATTCGGTAAAATCAAATGCCGGATAATCAATCCTCTTTTGGCGACGTTCTGTTCGTCAGTGGTCAGGTTTCCCACCTGCCCATACATTTGTTTTATCGCTTTTCGGTTCACCTCCACATAGTCCTCCACCGAGGAGAGTTCTTTTGCTATTTTATCGTCCGAATATCGCATATCCGGAAGATACACGTCGATTATTCCATCCAGAAGCTGCAGAGACGGCAACGCATCATATCCGGAGGTGTTATAGACCAAAGGAAGATCGAAGCCCTTCTCCCAGGCTAAAGACAGTGCCTTAAGTATCTGGGGGATAACGTGTGAGGGAGTCACCAGATTGACGTTGTGGCATCCCTTTGCCTGCAGATTAAGCATCATCTCAGCCAAATCCCGGGGGGTGGTTTCCTTACCGTTTAGCAGTTGGCTGATGGGGAAATTCTGACAGTACAGGCATCTCATATTACAGCCGGAAAAGAATATGGTTCCCGATCCGTTGGTTCCGGAAATGGGCGGTTCCTCACCGTAATGCAGATTATAGCTTGCCACCTTCGGATTTTCCCCCACCCCACAGAAGCCTGTCTCTCCTTTCAGCCGGTTGACCTTACACTCCCTGGGACATACCGTGCATCTCTCCAATAAAGCGTATGCTTTCTCAATCCGTTTTTTGATATCTTCTACCTTCATGAAAATCCTCAATGCTTTACTCTACGGCATCCTGACCGCTTAATCCGTTGAACAAAAAACCCGATTCTTCGGCTGCGCCCCGCACCAAATGGTGCAGGGCTTCACCCCCTTGCCAGTTAAGCGGTTGGGCGGTGCCGTGAAAAGCCGAGTCCGGGAAGGAGGCTAATTTAAACAGCTTACCTTCGCCTGGCTCAAGGTGGGTGGCGAAGGGAATAGAGCCGTTTATAGCTCCGGTAAACGTGGTATCCTGCGAATACTGGTCTATTACATACCACATCTTCCCGCCGTCCAGCACTGCACTGTCGAGGTATGCGATTACGCTCTGGTCTTCGTTTTCAAGGCACTGCCGGTTGACCAGCATGAAATAATTGGTATCGGCGTCATCTTCGAAAAAGCCCACCTCCACGTATGTTGTGCTCAGAGTCTCCCCAGGTGCCGCTTTGAGACTGTCCATAAAACTCCCTGTGACGGTTGCCACGTCTTCGTGAAAGCCCGAACCCTGCCAGGTTAATTCATTGAACACCGCACCCATTGCCTCCATTCTAGGACCGATAAACTCCTTTATCTCCTGCCATTTATAGGTAGTGGAATCATGCTCTTATAGACCGTCGTATAATCCAGTCTCCATCAAAGAGTCCAACCAAACGTCTCTGAAACCATACTGGTAATTTAGAATTGCATCTGCACCATAGCACAAACATAAGAAAGTCTGCAATCTGAGTTCTTGTGCGGTGGGTTCTCTGAAAATCGGACAATAATTAATGTTATTAAACAAGATTAGTGGAAAAGAACAGTTTTCAATGGCGCTATCTTTTGATAACGCTACGATATGCGCCTGAATAGTCACCCACAGGTCCTT
>CAYOSZ010000024.1:7783-11770 GCA_964406715.1 uncultured Ignavibacteria bacterium
GATGTATGTGCCCCAGGCCTGCTGATAGACTTGCCCTGTGTAATTATCACCAAGTCTATCCGTGAGATAGGGATCGATGCAGTAATCGGTTGGATCCGATCTCAGCATGTACTCGTAGACCGCATCTGGATTCCTAAAGCCACTATAGGCTTGAAATCCCCGCCTTTCTTGGCTTGCCTCTCGCAGCAAGCTGTCAATATAGCTGAAAGGTTCATAATGATCTATTGACCAAGGCTCGTCTCTCATGTACCAGCGATAAACTACCGTGTCGCCTGTTGCAGGTATTGTTGTTTTCACCCAGTCCTGGTTGACATAAGCCTTTATTTGATCAGCCACTAAGTGAAGTGTGTCGTCAATTAATTGCTTGCCTAAGTCGTCATGTACTTTAACATAGTCGATGTAAAGGGTTCTTTTGCCTAACCAGTATATTTGAAATTCAATTGGATTTTGAGTGGCTTGATAGGAGACCTCAAATTCCTTATATCCGATGAAGTTCTTGAAATCACTTTTATATACAACACCATCTGCTAAGAGTTGTCCGTTGCCAACTACCCGCAGTACACAAACGGTGTCGTTAGAAGCACCACTGCTTGGAGGATCACCTTCCCTGGGATTATAATCCGGTGATTTTATCCGGAACTCGGCGGTGTAATCAATAGGATAACCTTCTGTATCTTTATATTCTTGATAATAGCTTGGTCCGGTCTGAATCAATCCGGCTTGATCAACCCAACGTTGGAATAACCAGGCTTTGCTTCCGGAAGCAGAGGCGTCGGAGACCAGCCTCCCACCTGTATAGTCGAATCCATGGTTTGATCCCGGATACCCTTCCGCTTCCCACAAGGTGTAATGGCTATTCCACGCCCAATCTGTTGGATTGTTTTCTCCGGTGGCATGCACTATGGCTCTCAGGGAATTATCTGCAAACAACCCAATGTTGGAAGAATCTATCTCAATGCCTACAATAATGTTGAACTTTAGACTGTCTGTTAGAGTATCGGGATGATTCCAACCATAAGAACCGTAATAAAACTTATCCGCCCCCTGACCGCTCGTAAAGATCGAGCAAATAATAAGCACAGCCAACATCCCTGAAATCCATTTTGCTTTCATTTCTGTCCTCCTCGGGATAAGTTTAAGGTTTAAAGTTTAAGGTTCAAGGTTTAAATCTTTTTTGCTTCTCGTTGTCTGTTATTCCTTGCATTTCAAGCATTATATTTTGAATTATTTTAGTCTGCCTACTGAATACTGCCTGCTGGATACTGGCTACTCATCGCAAAAGCACCATTTTCTTTGCCTTAACCAAGTCCACACCGCTGACTTTCAGCTTACAAAAATATATTCCCGATGCTACCTCAACTCCGGAATCGTCCTTCCCATCCCACAAAATCCTGTGGTTTCCCGGAAATTGTTTTTTGTTAACCAGTGTTCTAACTATCTTGCCCAGGACGTTGTAAATGGTTATCTCCACCTCTGCCGGCTGATAGCCCACGTCCGGCAAAAAGTACCAGATGACCGTGGAGGAATTGAAAGGGTTGGGATAGTTTTGAAATAGTCGATACATGGGCGGGCGATTCTCTTCTTCCGTGTATTCACCCACCAAGGTTGCCTCAACCTCAAGCTCATCTGAATACTCACTTTCGTGTCCGGTCAAATCCCAGGCAGAGACCTGATAAAAATAGGTCTTTCCCAGAACGAAATCATAATCCCAGAAGACTGAGCTGTCTTTGGGGATGTTTGCCACGATCTTGAAAGAATCAGGTATGAATCCAGCCAATGTGTCTTTGTAAACCAGGTAGTGAGAAAGATCGGATTCGGTGTTGGTTTTCCAAGATAACACAATAACCGTGTTTAAAGATGTAGCTCTTAAACTGTCTGGGGCTTTAGGTGGGTAATCTAAATAGGTGTAAGTTTCTCCCCAGGTTCCACCATAACAGCCAATATCCGATCTGGAGGAATCCGGGTCTTTAATGTTCGGATCACCGGCATCGATGCAGGGAGAGCCATATTGCAGGTGATAATCACCACCACCCACAAACATGGGGTCCAAATAGATGTTCCCACCTAAGGAAGTGTCGATAACTGCCCCCTCATCAGTTTCGTAGTTTTGTGTATTATCCCATACTTCGTTATAGCCGACCGTCAATACCACGCCAGAACCCCAACCCTTGATTCCGGTGGCCCCTCCAAAAACCACGTTATTTCTTATATCTGAATCGCCGGAACAATGAAGCACCTGAAAAGACTTATTGCCGGAGATGGAATTGTTTTCTATTATTTGTTTTTTGGTGTCGGTCGGACTACCAACGTTAACACTATTCAAGTAAGTGACATCATATATCAGATTGTTACACATATAAAGTGAATCATTAAGCATTATAGAAATAGCACGATTCACCGTGTGAATTACGTTTTTTACTATCCTCGGATACCTCGGTGAAAATGCGCCGATGATGCCCTCGCTACAATGTGTTATCGTGTTGTTTTGTATTAATGACGTCTGCTCTGTGCTAGCTTCAATTGCTACATTACAGGTATCTATCAGATTGTTAACTACCTTTGGGCATTTTCGGATGAATATCCCTTGACGACAATTGGTGAATCTGTTGCTATTTATTAGTTTCATTGGTATTCCATAATGATCCATAATGCCGGTCAAATAGTCCGCATAGGGAGGATGTCTATTCCCAATTACATGGAATCCTTCCAGCGATGAACTGTCTGCGCCGTCAACAATAGGTGCGATTGTATCTTGGTGTACAAAGCTGGCATCAATTATACAGGAATCTATGCCTGCACCAATTAAAGCTACTCCGGAACCCAAGGTAATTCGATACTCACTATAAGTTCCCGTGCCTACCCGTACTGTATCTCCATAAGAGGCAGCATTTATCCCCTTTTGGATGGAATCTGCCGCGGTGTCCCAAGAGTCGTAAGGTGGTGTGTCGTTACCATAAGGGGAGACGTAATGGGTGTCGGCAGAGGCTATACCACACACCAGAACCAAAATCAGCACAGTCCCCAAAATTAGCCTTTTCATCAAATCACCTCTTTTATTAATATAACACAAAGAAGCCAAAAATCAGCATTTGTTTTCATATCTAAGAACGCAAGGGGCGATCTCACCGCTTTGCCGTCCAGCAGAGCCAGCACCCCTTAGAGCATATAGACAAGGACGAATAGCTAATTTTCTCTTCCTAACATTATTAATCTAACTATCGAGGATAATTCCGACAAGCTTTTTTCGGTAACTCTTGAAGAAGAACTGATTCATTAAAAGCCCGATGAATCGGGCAAATACCAAAACTTCCTCTATTTCAAATTATTTAACCAATATTATTTGAAGAATTTCACCAGCGACAGCAAAATCTCGCCGGACTTGCCCATCAGGCTTTCATCCACCAGATGGCTGATCTCGGTGGGAGATATGTTGACCTCCACCACGTAAGCCCCGCCCCTTTTAGCCAGTAAAGGCAGCGAGGCAGCAGGATGCACCACCGCGGAGGTGCCGACACAGAAGAAAAGATCACATTGCTGGGATACATTAAAGGCGTGATTTATAGCATCCTGGGGCAGCATCTCCCCGAACCAGACCACGTCCGGCCGTATGTTCCCGCCGCAGGGACATCGGGGAGGAGTGCCCTCTGTGGTTCCCTCCAGAGATTCATATTTCTTCCCGCACTGGATGCACTTGTTCTTTCTGATGTTCCCGTGAAGCTCGATCACTTTCACAGATCCTGCCTGGTGGTGGAGCCCGTCCACGTTCTGGGTGATCAAGTCAAATTTGTCGAAGTAGTTCTGGAAGCCGACCAATGCCACATGTCCGGGATTGGGCTTTATCTCCTGCTCGAGGACGGCGAACCCAGGCTCGAGGCGGAGTTCGTCGGTACGCAGACCGTCCTCGTCGGCTGAATGCCCGGGGTTCCGGTCTTAAAGCCGCGCGAGGTCGTTGCGATCCTCGCCGCGCTCGGCTTCGCCGAAGTGCGC
>CAYOSZ010000025.1:0-11070 GCA_964406715.1 uncultured Ignavibacteria bacterium
ATACCGCTGCGGTATCTCTCTCCAGTATCTGGCTGGGAACATATTGTTTACCTCCGTCTATCGTTTCTCGTTTGTCGGTATCAATGCTCGAGGTTCGGTTTTCGAAGTTCGGAAGTCCAAAATATCAAGCTTCAATTTCCGATTAACGAACATCGAAACAAGCTTCGCAACCGATAAACGAGCTTCGATTTATCTAATTTCACATAGCCTGCATTATGTGCACCACCGCACTCCCTCCGCTACCGCCCATATTCTGGGTCAATCCTACCTTTGCATCCTTTACCTGTCTCTGGCCGGCTTCGCCTCGGAGTTGATGCACTACCTCCACCACCTGCCCCACACCGGTAGCCCCCACCGGATGTCCTTTGGACTTCAGACCACCGCTGGTATTGATGGGCTTTTTTCCACCTATCGCGGTCATCCCGCTTTCCACTGCTTTGCCGCCTTCTCCTTTCTTGAAAAAGCCGAGATCCTCACTAACTACGATCTCAGCTATGGTAAAGCAGTCATGCACCTCTGCCAGGTCGATGTCCTCCGGCTTCATACCGGCCATCTTATATGCTCTTTCTGCTGCTTTTACTGTGGCATTCAAAGTGTTGAAATCCGAGCGACTGTGCAGGGCGATGGTGTCGGTGGCATTGCCCGTACCGATTATCTTCACCGGAGGCTTTTTTGAAATCTTTTTAGCCATCTCCGCCGGACAGAGAATGGCACATGCCGCACCGTCGGTAATGGGAGAGCAGTCCAGTATGGTCAGAGGATCAGCTATCATGATCGACTTGTTCACCTGCTCCACCGTTATCTTCTGGGGAAACTGGGCCAAGGGATTCCTGGAGCCATTGTCGTGATTCTTCACCGCCACCTGGGACAACTGTTCTCTGGTGGTTCCGAATTTCTCCATATGGCTTCTTGCCATGAGAGCGTAAAGACCGGGAAAAGTGATGCCATTATAGACCTCGTATTCCTGATCTGCGGCGGTGGAAAGAGCAAAGGTGGCTCCATCTCCGCCCACATCGGTCATCTTCTCAACCCCTCCCACCAGAACTATATCCGACATGCCGGAAGCCACATCCATGAATCCCATCCTGACCGCCAGACCACCCGAAGCGCAGGCAGATTCCACCCGGGCTGAGGAGATGGGACCGGCTCCCAGGTAATCGGCTAAAAGGGAGGCTAAGTGTTCCTGTCCTACGAAAAGCCCGGAGGTCATGCAGCCCACGTACATGGAGTCGATATGATCCACTCCGGCATCTTCTATGGCTAAGAGAGCACTTTCTACGAAGATATCTCGCAGCGATTTCTGCCACAGCTCTCCCCACTTGTTCATCCCTATTCCAATGATGGCAACATCTCTCATGTTTTTCTCTCCTTAACTGATTTATCTTTCCAAGTCAAACGACAAGACGAATAAGTCTGATCTGCATCAATCATTTACGTTCCCATACGGATCTTGCCTCTGTACTTGGCGTAAGTACCGTAATCGATATACTTTTTGTTGTTGTCCAGTTGATACCGCGTATGCGGTGCCTTATCACGAACTTCATTGATGCGATCGGTTACCTCGAAGACGAAACCATCGCTGCCCGCTCCAGAACCATATGAGACCATCAGAATTTTATCTTTAGGTTTGGCAATGTCCAAAGTGGCGGTTAAACCCATAGGAGATGATCCGGAGTAGGTGTTACCTAAAGTTGGAGAGAGCCATCCCGGTTCGATTTGCTCCTTGGTGAATCCCAGCATCTTTCCCACCCTTTGAGGGAACTTTCCATTGGGCTGATGGAAGATGGCATAGCTGAAATCCTCGGGTTTCATGCCGGCTTTGCTCATGATATCCCTGGCTGCTCCGATGATGTGTTTGAAGTAAGCGGGCTCACCGGTGAACCGGCCGGCATGCCGGGGATAGAATTGATGCTCTCTTCTCCAGAAGTCCGGGGTATCTGTCATGTAAGAGTTGGTATGAAGTACCTTCGCTACAAAGTTCTCCTTCCCAAAAATAAAGGAAGCCGCCCCTGCAGCAGCAGAGTACTCCAATGCGTCACCCGGCGCTCCCTGGGAAGTATCCGCTCCTACCGCCAAGCCGTATTTGATAGCCTCGGATTCAACCAGACCAATGCAGACAAACATGGCTTCGCTTCCCGCCTTGCAGGCAAACTCATAATCGGCACAGTGAATGTCAGGTGTAGCTCCGATTGCCTCCGCTACCACCGTGCCGGAAGGCTTGACCGCATATGGATGTGACTCGGAGCCCACGTATACTGCTCCAATCTCCTTGGGATTAATTTTTGCCCGCTTCAAGGCATATTTGGTCGCCTCCACCGACATGGTTATGGTATCCTGATCCGGGCTGGGGACTGACTTCTCATTTAGAAGCAGTCCTTTTTTGTAAGCGGGAGCATCCGCGCCCCATACCTTGGCAATTTCTTCAACTTTTATCCTGTTTCTGGGAACATAAGCTCCGTAGCCGACTATTCCGACCATATCCTCCTCGCTTTTTTCGTGTGTGATGATTGGAAATAAACAGTTCAAAGGTGACGAATTCACTATATCTTCCTGCTCCAACCTTCAAAAACTATCAGTATATACACAGAAAGAGCGTCCTTGTCAAGTGAAAATTGTCACAAAGGCTTACCCTTACCGTTGCCGAGAGAGTGAGGTTGAAAATCCCGCAGGAGCCGGGATTCAATCCCGGACGCCCCTGATGGCGGTATCTCTTCTCAATTGAACTCAAGGTCAAATGTTGTTTTGAAGACTACTAGACATGACAAGGAGTAGTGGAGACAGAGTAGTGAAGATGACAACATTCGAAACAATATGGATAAGGGCAAACGGAATACCGGCTATCATCACCGGCCAGAATTTGCCCATCATAAAAGCTGAAGCTAAATTAGTGAGCAGATCATAAATAAAGGTCATAACCAATCCTGAGCCACCTATGATTAGGATGGAGGCTATTGGTCGAGATAGTAGGTATTGACCGGAAGAAGCAGGAACGAGTTTTGAGATTAAGCCTCCGCTGAATCCGATCAGGGCCATGGAAGTTATCTGAGCTGCCCCTATGGGTAAAGGAGGTGGGCCATATGGCGTGAATAGGGTGGTATAAAAGGTCATTGAGATTATTCCCACTACTACACCCTCAATCATCCCTAAAAGGTAACCGGAGCAAAAAATTATGAAGGTGAAGAACTCGACATTCGGCAGGGTAAGTATGGGAAGCTTCAAAGCGATGGCTAAGGCGATCAATATCCCCATGAGGGCAAGCTTCCTGGCAGAAAAACTCATCTGATTACCGCTATCTTCTTGACCTCGGTGGTCCTGTCGGTCCGGAAAGTGTATAGATAGATGCCCGAGGATACGAACTCCCCCTCTTCGTTGGTCCCATCCCAAAACAAACGAAGCTCTTGAAGCACCGGTTGCTCAACATACTCTTCGCTGGAGAGTATAATGTCTCGCCTGGGTGTAATGGTCTTGATTCGTTCTCCGCTTAAATTGAATATGTCAATCCTCACCCGGCTGGGTGAGGACAAGACAAAGGGAAAAAACGTCCGGTCAGATTCGGTCTCCATCACAAAGGGGTTGGGATAGTTTTGTAATATCCTATCGCCTTCAGGTGACGTCGGCCCCCCGATTAGTGAGCTATCGTAGAACGCTTGATATTCGTACGTCCAGAAATAATCTGGGTTTCTGGTTAACACCGCCGGGATCATGATTACTTCGAGATAAGAAGCCCAGTTATATATCTCTGCCAAACCTATGAAGGAGGTTTCAAGGGGAGCATGAGGGTAAGATTTGTATCCTATTGCCGATACACCGAAATCTCCTTCGTTACCATCGAATACGATCCTTATTCCACCTTTTCCTTCCCCTAGCTGGAGATCCGGTACGAAGATGACGTAATTTGAGCCAAGATTTTCCGGATGGCTCGGACCTGAAGGAGAAAATACGGGATATGTGGTGTGGTAATGTAAGCCCTCCACCATCACCTCAGGAAAATCTTCTCCCTCCGAATAATACGTTTCGGCTCTGGCTCTGTCTCCCGTAAAATAGTTCCACATCGTGAATTCCCGAAAAGCTTCCTCGAAGGTATACAGCTTCTCAGCCAAGACTATATCTGTGGCAGACTTGCCTTCGAGACAACCTGGACAGTCTATGGCATTGTCTCCGGCAACCTTGGCGCATTCTTCCCAGATACTCTTTATTATGGTGGTATCGTCAAATCTCTCCTGAAGAAACATGGGCCAGATGCAGCTTCCATAGGCATGTTGGTCTGTCATACTCCTGTAGGTCTTCAGGGAAAGCCACGGGTAGTTGAAGAAATGTGGAAGATAACCCAGGTAGTCATTCACGTTGTCGTAAACCATATCCTCCATCCACACAGCCGACATCTCCATCCAATAAGGCCTGAACGGCTCCTCCTCGTACTCGGTACCATCATAGCCCATTTGAATTGCATGGAAGAACTCGTGTGCAGCAGTGACCTGAAGCCACTCGAGCTGGGTATGGCCGGACCTAATATAGTCATTATCAAGTACAATATAGCTGGTGGCAGAGATGGACTGGGGAGAGACAAAGTATTCTCCCTGGGTGTATCCTAAATAACCCTGTGCGATTACATCCAGCAAATAGATATCATACCTCCCGTCTCCTCCAATATCAGCGGTATCAGGATTAAAGGTATCGCTTGGAGGCGAATTATAGCCAAAAACATTGATTTCGGTATCCCAAACATGTTCCAAAACCGTAGCCACGGTATCCACCCAGTCCGGTTGACCGTTGACATTGTAATCAGCATCCGGGTTATACACCGCATTATTTCCTTCACGAACGTAGTGAATCTTGAAATGGTCCTGGGGGGTATCGTAGGTATACTCGGTAAAGCTGTAAGATGGCCTTTCGATCTGCGATTGAAGTATTCCTTTGGCTCTGGCAGAAAGCTTGTCCCAGTTAGCTCTTACCTCCAAAAATATGGGCGTAGCACAGATCGGGCGTTCAGGCGCCTCTACTGCTGCTTGGGATGAAAACACGCTTTTTACCCTTTGAATAAGTTCCTCCTCATAAGCCTGGCTCATCTTTTGGTCTTCGGCCTGAGTGATTTGAAAGGCAAAAAATATAAACGCAAATAGCAAGAACTTTTTCATCTTATCTCTCCTCTGCATTTGAGAAAGCTGATTTCGAGGAATTACCGGTACGAAACCGAATAAAAACGAGAGCTTTGTTCTGCTGTTGTAGCCCTCGAAAAAACATTGAGTTGTTCCGCTAAAAAAGTCAACGGAGATTTAAACCCTTCCCTGTAGCTTAACACCAGCTAAAAAACAGCTCGGACCATTCCCGTTGTGGGACCCTGCGGCAATCTCATTAATTCGAAAGTTTGGTTAATAATTTTCCTCTTTTACTTTCCGCAGCATCTCCAAGCAGTGATACGGGACTTTAACTGTCCCGATTAGCGTCTTTTGCGCTCTCCGGCCATGGCAATCCGATCCCCCCGTGTAGATTAAGCCCAACTTGTTGGCGGAGTTTATGTAATGCCGTGTGGTCTCCCGGTCATGTTTGGAATGGTAAGCTTCAATTCCATCCAAACCCAGCTGGATGAAATCATAAATGGCCTGATGAGACCTGGAGGTTCCGGGGTGTGCCAGAACTGCCACCCCTCTAACCAGATGAATCAGGTCGATTCCCTCCTTGGCAGTCAAAAATCCTTTTGGCACGTAAGCCGGAGCGTGATACCCCAGATATCTGGCAAACGCTTCATCGTAAGTGTTGACAAACTCTTCTTTTAGTAAAGCATCAGCCAGATGGGGCCTTCCCACCGAACTCTCCCCGGCTATCCTCTCCACCGTCTCCATGCTTAAGTCAATCCCCAACTCGTTCAGCTTCTCCACCATCTTCTCCCCCCGGACTCGCCTCTCCTCCTGGAAGCTGTTGATCTTCTTCAAAAATTCCGGGTTCTCGCAGTCGATCAGAAATCCCAGAAGGTGGAAATCCTCCCCCCTATGGGAGGTGGAAAGCTCCACCGCCGGTATCAGTTCAATGTCTAACTCCTCCGCTTTCTTTTTAGCTGCCAGATATCCGTTGATGGTATCATGGTCGGTGATAGCAATGGCACTAAGTCCCGCCTCCTTGGCAAACTCAATTACCTGCAACGGGGTGAGCAAGCCATCCGAGGCGGTGGTGTGAGTATGTAGGTCTATCCAACGTTTCTGCATTTCGGTTCACTGGCTTTCACTGCTTAACTTCTCTTCCACCTTTCTTTCGATCTCCTGGGCCAAAACAGAGGCTTCTTTTCTAAGCGCATCTGCCTTCTCCCTGGTGGAGCTTGCTAAATCCTTATCATCGATCGAAATCAAGTTAATTCTAACGTTATAGTAAGCCCCGTCCACAGCGGTCCTTGCGGCAAGTGCCGACACGCCGGCGTCCGACACCATGTTGGGATTACCCTTCTCCACCACCACCTGGCTTAACTTGAGCGCTTCGATACCCTTTTCCATCACCAGAAGCGGAACGGATATGGCTCCTTTGGTTGCCTCCTGAACTGCTCTGTTTCTTATCTCCAGTTCTTCATCCGTGTTTTTGGGAAGTTTGAAAGCATCCATAACCTTCTCGAAACTCTCGGCATCCTTGACTATGAAATCCTGCATCTGTTTTCTAATCTCTTCGGCTTTTGCCAATACCTCCTTCAGCTCATCTGCTACTTCTTTGAATCTCTTCTTCCCGAAGGTCAACCGGCAGACCATGGAGGAGAGGGCTCCGGACAATGCACCGCAGGCGGCGGAAACACTTCCTCCACCCGGAGCGGGAGAAGACGAAGCCACCTGATCTATGAATCCCTCCAATCCTTGTTTTTCTCCTCCGGCAAAGGTCATCAGTTTGTTCTCCAGAACCTGTTCCTTTTTGAAATTCTCCAGCCGCAGATAATACTCAGCCACGTCCAGGAGGGCATCCTGGGGGGTGAGACCCACTATTTCGCTGGAGACGATGGGAACGCCGTACCTCTCCGCCTCGGATTTTATCATTTCAAATACCCGGAAGATGGGGGTCTGGCGGTAATGAACCAGATTCATGGAGATCTGAGCCAACTTCCGTTCCTTGATCTCAAAGCCTAAAGCTTTGCAGTATCTCAGACCGCCCCCCGAGAACCTTATGGACCTGGCAATCTCCTTCGCAATTCCCACATTTGGGGTTCCCAGGTAGACGTTGAATGCGATCAAGGGCATCCGGGCACCGATTGCCACAGCGCCGGCGCTGGGATGCATCTTAGCCGGACCAAAATCCGGTTTTCTGTCGGGATCGGTCTCTATCTCTGCCTTGATCCCTTCATATTCCCCTCGCCTTACGTCAGCTAAGTTAACCCGTTCCGGCCGCTTGGCTGCTGCTTCATACAGGTAGACAGGAATTTGAAGTTTCTCCCCTACCTCTTTTCCTAATTGTTCGGCCAGCACCACACAATCCAGCCGTTTCACATCGGAGATGGGAATAAACGGAACCACGTCGGTTGCTCCCATCCGAGGGTGTTCGCCCTGGTGTTTCTCCATATCTATCAACTCGGCCGCTTTGGCAATGGCTTTGAATGCGGCAGCCTTGACATCTTCCGGTCCCCCCACGAAGGTGACCACCGCCCGGTTGTGGTCCTTGTCCATCTCCCTATCCAGAAGCACGACCCCGGGCACCGATCTGATCTCATTTAAAATGGCTTCGATAACTTCCGGTCTTCTACCTTCACTGAAGTTAGGAACACATTCAACTATCTTTGCCATGTTTTAACCTTTCCAGCAGATTTAGCAAGTATTGAACTGTATATTTTTCGCTTTACACTTCATCAACTGCGCTATCTGAAGATTGCAGCCGCATTTACAAGCATCACACAATTAAACTCACACTATAGCCTGCGCTTTCAATTTTTTCAAAACAACAAACCATTCAACTCAGAAGCTTCACCATGATGGCTTTCTGGGCATGAAGTCTGTTCTCCGCCTGATCAAATACCACCGAATGCGGACCGTCCATCACCTCATCGGTGATCTCCTCGCCCCTGTTTGCCGGCAGGCAGTGCATCACGATGCAGTCTCTTTTGGCTGCTTTGAGCAAATTATCATTGACCTGAAAATCCTTAAGAAGCTTCCTTCGCTGCTCGGACAACTCCTTCTGACCCATGCTCGCCCATACGTCGGTATAGACCACGTCCGCATCCTTTATAGCTTCCTTCGGATCGAAGGTCACGGTTATTTGACTCAATCCAACCTTCTGAGCATTCTGGAGGATTCTCTGATTCGGCTGGGTCTCTGGTGAAGTGCCGATCCGGAGGTTGAAAGAAAATCTGGTGGAAGCATTAAGCCAGGAATTAGCCACGTTATTACCGTCACCTAAATAGGCGATGGTCAGTCCCTCCACCTTCCCCTTATGCTCCAGAATGGTCAACATATCGCCCATCACCTGGCAGGGATGTAAAAGATCGGTCAGTCCGTTGATCACCGGAATTTTTGCATGTTTGGCTAACTGCTCCACCTCTCCGTGATCGAAAGCCCTGATCATTATCATACCTACAAACCGGGATAAAACTTTGGCGGCATCATAAATCGATTCCCTCTTGCCCAGCCCAATCTCGTCCTTTGAAATGTACAGAGACTTGCCTCCCAATTGACCGATCCCCACTTCAAAGCTCACCCTGGTGCGAAGTGACGGCTTGAGGAAAATGCAAGCCACCGCTTTGTCTTTCAAGGGCAACGGGGTAATTTTCTTCGACTTCATGTCCAGAGCCAGTTGAAATGTCTTTTTTATCTCCTCTGTTTTAAAATCTGTAATGGATAGAAAATCCTTGCTCATCTCTTCTCCTTTCGCAATTTCTTGACAAATTTAACCTGATTTGGGTATAAGTCAAGGAAAACTTAAGATTTAAGGGAAGCAAAGGAAGCGTGTCTTGTTGCTCTCTCCCCTTGGGGGAGAGAGACAGAGTGAGGGGGATTAGGTTTTATGCCCCACCAAACAGGCTTAATCTCGTCCGGATGAACTGTTCCAGCTTCTGAGGCTCAGCCGTTCCGATCCGATACATCTTGCCATTCTTCATGTTCAGTTGAACAGACATGGAACCGGATGTGTTGTAAAACCAGCCATCCGGTATCTTCCTGATGCCCCACCCATAAATGAAGGGGCTCTTCTGAACAGAACAGGAACGAATGTTTTTGTAGTAGAATCTCTTTCTTATAAGCTCGATTCCGAACTTGATCTCCAGATGATCGTGGAATCCCGTAAACGTCAGTCTGACTAACAATCCCAAAAGAAGCACAAAAAACACGGTGAAGGCAAGATATAGCCAGGATGGAGCAGAATTGTCACCGAACGGTTTGCCCAGTACTTCTTGATAATAGAAAACACCTGCAAAAAAGAGAATGATGGGAACGAAGATGAATATGATCAGCCAACCGGTTTGTGTCTTTCTGTGAAAACCTGCATTTCGGACTAACCTCCGTGAAGACCCAGGCAATCCTCCCTCTGGTATTGACATCGGTGTTTAAAAGTCATCTTCTGGTCTTCTCATCCCTCGTCTGACTGGTGGCCCGCCAGACGCTGACACCTCGCTAAGCTACGTATTGCTATCTCTTGGTTGACACAGAATCAATCTCCATCGGAAGCCAACCAGCGTCCAGTAGAGAGTCCAACTGACCGTAGTTGACCATGGTGACGAGCCAGTAGTTATCCCATGATTTGAAGTGATTAATATTGAGCATCAACAGGAAATCGCTCTTCTTGTAGTCCGTGTCCAGTCGTGAAATGTAAAGGAAATTGCAGACCCAACCCAACACGTACTTGATTCTCTGCGCTTTGATGTATTCAGTTGCCTTTTTCTTCCTTAGAGCTTCATAGCATGGATTATTAACTGCGCCGTCTAGATTGATCACCTTGAGATTGTCGGCGAAGTAGCCTAAAGCGCCGCTTTGGCAAGCACCTACAGTGCTGCCCGGTTCAAGGTTTGCCCCCGCCCAAAGACCCATGTTCATGTATCCACAACAACTGCATTCGGTTGATAGATAGAATCTCGTAAGCCCCCCTGCAGATATTGCGATGATGACAGCGGCAACTGAAGAGAGAATCAGCAAGACTCTGTGAGTTTTCCTTTTAGAAGCTGCCATAGCTAAGTCCATAACCGTCACAAAAAAAAGAAGGCAAATCAAAGTCGTGGGGAACAAATACCTGCGAAGATAATACGGCCCGAAAAAATACAAAACGTACGCTAAAAATAAACACGTGCAGAAGAGAAGAAGAAGTCTGAATCTGTTGATCCTGTGCAGCATTGTTTTGATATGATGCTTTCCGAATCTTACTTTATACAACCATGCCAAGGTGATTGCACATATTAAGCCGATCAGAACTGCATTCCCGAATAATATGCTCTTGAGACCTTCACGGATCATAGGCCAGTACAAGTTCTGCAGAGTAGGTGCAAAATCGTTGTTTGCCAGTTGTATCAATCTGGTGACCTTTCCGCTGACCGGGAATAGATCTTTGGTGAGAGAGTAAGAGTATAAAAGCCACGGGGAGTATAGGAGCATAACGCCGCTGCCCAGGGTAAAAACCGTCTTGAGGTATCTCTTAAGAGAAATTCCCTTCGACAGAAATCGGCAGAAGAGGATTACTATAAATGAAATACCGAGAAAAACGGAGTCAACTCTGGCTAGCATGGCCGCTCCTAAGATCAAACCCAAAAGGAATGTTTTCTTGCCACTTTGGTGAGGATGGGTAAGATCATAATAGTAAAAGAAGAGGACGACAAAAAAGAAGGCTATCATGGTTTCCATGCCATTCAGAGTAGTGTAAATTACATAGGGATTAAATATCCAAAGAAGGGCGAGAATAGCCGGAGCCAGAAGAGATTTGGAAATCCTGGTGCCCAGCTTATAAAGCAGATACAATGATAACGTGTCGAAGATGGTCAGAATTAACAAGGAGAGATGGACCGGAGTATAAAGATCGTTAGGAAAAAGATGAAAAACCGGAACCAGCAGGAACACGTATAAAGGCTGGAATCCATTAGTATAGCTGATTCCATCAAAAGTGGGTCCCAGACCAAGAGCAATGTTCTTT
>CAYOSZ010000025.1:11080-11757 GCA_964406715.1 uncultured Ignavibacteria bacterium
TGCGATCTTCAAGCAGAGATACGAGTCATCCGAAATCATGGAAAGAATGGAAAAACCCGGAATCGTCAGATTATCTAAGTATATAAGGGGCCGAATGAGGATTATAAATCTGGTGGCGAAGTTAATGACTAAAAAAGCTATTATCAGTTTCTTAGCCAGGGGTGTGTCTGCTTCTCGGTCAAAGAGCATGAGTTTTCCGTGAATCTTGGGCAATTGTCGGATGGGCTGGCCTTACGACCACGTCTGACCTGTTTCTTCTAACCCTATCTCTTTTTGTTCTCCGCTCAGCATGTCCTTCAGTACAGCCTTGCCTTTTTTCATCTCCTCTTCGCCGATGATCAAGACCTTTTTTGCCTTCTGGCGGTTGGCTTCTCTCATCTGGGCTTTTAAGCTTCTGCCCATATAGTCTGTGTCACAGATAACGTTCTTCTGCCTTAAATCCCGAATCAGTTTGACGGCAAATGTTTTTGCTTCGTCCCCCAAGGCAGCGATGAAAACATCCAGCTTTTTATCGTCGCCCGTAACTTTCTTCAACATCTCCAGCACCAGTATGAATCTCTCCATCCCTGCCGCAAAACCGATGGCGGGAGTGCTCTTCCCGCCTAATTCCTCCACCAGAAGATCGTAGCGTCCTCCTCCCAGCAAGGTATCCTGACTCCCCAGAAGAGGTGATTTTA
>CAYOSZ010000026.1:0-11568 GCA_964406715.1 uncultured Ignavibacteria bacterium
GTGTTAGGATATTTCTTGATGATGTCCTCAAAAAATTTCTTTCTTGCACTGGCTTTACCTGTCTTTGGAGTCACCGCAAATATAACAGATGCAACATAACCACTATTAGGATTCTTATCTATGAATTCCAATCCTTCTTCTGGATGGTACTCAAAGTTCGCCACCAGTTCTAAAGCCGCGTCTCTGTATACACTGTTTGGATACTGCTCAATCATTTTCCCTATTATTTCCCTTCCTTCCTTCCATTTCTTCTTAGGGTAGCATTTCTTCCGACCTTTCACCAAAAGCTCATAAGCCTTTTTTTCATCTCCCTTTGGCTCTTCCACTTTGAAGTTAAGCTTATTAGTTAACACAGGTGTAGTCTTTTCTTGGTAACGATACCGAACTGTGGCTTGAATATAATATTCCCCCTCGGGTATAAGTCTTCCATAATGCAAAGCATCTTCGTGTTCAATCCCATAGTTGCAGATTGATCCTACGAGATCGACAAAATAGATATCCTTCTCCTCGGGATCCAAAGTGGGGGGTGTGCCAACTGCGTTTCCTATTATGCATCCCCCATATAAAGTATCACCTTCATATGTAACAACTTCAATTCGTACCTTCCCAGTTAGTGGGTCTGCAGAAGCCTCCAAAGTCTTCTCTTTAGAGATATTCTCTATGATGATGGTTAGCCAGATTGCTTCATTAACTAAGAACTTCTCCTTGTCCAAAGAGATGGTGGCTTTGAGTGCTTCTTGCTCTAACGGTTGCGGTAGTGTCTGGTCATGCAACAATACGGCCCACAACACAAATGCAAGTGTGATTACGATTCTTGCCATAGTTTTCGCCCGCTTCATTCTTGTCATTTATTCCAATGGCTCATCCACCCAGATCTTTCCTCTTCTCCATTTATCCAATTGATTCTCCGCATACATAGCTGCTTTGGTGTTAGGATATTTTTTGATGATATCCTCAAGGAATTTCTTTCTTTCTGCAGGTTTGCCAGCCTTTGGAGTGACCGCAAATATAACAGATGCAACCAAGCTACTGTTGGGATTCTTACCTATGAATTCCATTCCTTCTTCTGGATGGTAAGAAAAGTGAGTTGGCAATAGTTCATAAGCCGCATCCCTGTATACACTATTGGGATTTTCCCTAATCATCTTCAATATGATTTCTTTTCCCTCCTTCCATTCCTTCTCAAGGCAACATTTCTTCCGTCCCTTTACCAAAAGGTCATAAGCCTTTTTCTCACTTTCTCTGGGCTTTTCTACTTTGAAGCCAAGTTTATTAGTTAGCATCGTCTTTCCTTTTCCCTGGTAGTGATACCACACCTTGACCTGAACATTATAGTTTCCTTCAGGCAAGAGTCTACCATGAAAGGCATCTTCGTGTTCAATCCCGTAGTTGCAAATTGGTCCCACGATATCGACAAAATAAATATCCTTTTCTCCGGGATCTAACCTCGGTCCCCCGCCCAACGTTGCTTGTATGCACCCCCCATACAAAGTATCTCCTTCATCCGAAACGACTTCAATATGCAGTAGTCCAAATATCGGATCTGCGGAAGCGCCCAAAGTTTTTTCAGATGATACATTGTCTAAGAAGATAGTTAACCAGATTGCCTCATTGACTAAAAACTTTTCTTTATCTAAAGAAATGGTAGCTCTTAGTGGATGATCACTTTGTATCTGTGTAAATGAAGCATCAGTCCAACATACTGCTAATACCAAGGCCATTATTATTGAACTTATTAAGTTGTTTTTCTGTTTCATTTATGTTTTCTCCTTTCATTCATTTGCTATTTTGTTGCTGTAAAAAATAACGGCAATTGTCCGGTGAATTCGGATTTGAACTCCAACAAAATCCCATAGCGTTGAGCACCTCACTGGTAACATTGGTATCCATAATACAAGGATAGGTTGCCTGATGATATTGAGGATACAAGCCTGGATGAGTTAACCCAGCTCGTTGGTGTCCCAACTCATGAATTGTGGCATAAGTCACATGTCTATGTTTTGTCCAGCGTCCTCCGTAGTGTTCTTCTGGAATGTCTCCAACAAAGATAAACGACCATTTGGGGTTGGGTGGGACATTGGGCTGCGGATACGGCTTGGTGGCGCCCCAAATCTTATATTGAGCACCTTGATTTTCGAATAACCCCCTTGCCGAAGCTAAATAATAAATTAAGCTTGAAGTTTTGTGTTCTGAGAAAAAAGGTTCGAGGGTTGCAATCATCAGTAAACCATCGGGGGTAAAAAAGTCGGGATCATCAGGTAAAAAGGGTGATTCCCCCGTAATGCTACAAATGGTAATTTCCGTTCCCGCAGCTCCAAAGGCACCCTGCACGTTGCCGTATAGGCCTTCCATCCGACCTATCTCATAATCTTCTTGATAATCATATTCCACCTTCATTATTGGCCCACCTTGGTCGGCAGGGTCGCAAAGAGAATCAGGTGGGTCCGGTGGGTCCGGACAGCTTGACCCCAGCGTGAACATCAACGCAACGATCAATAATACCAAAGTAATTTTTTGTTTCATTCTCCCTCCTTATATTAAATACGTTTTTCTTACAACGTAAATCCTGGAAAAGGTTCTTCTTTTTCGGAATTCAAAAGGTAAAGCCAGCTAATCCTATGGAAACGATCACCATGTTTCCCGAAACTGATTTTCCCTGCTCCTCAGGTTTCAACTTATCCAGATTGTATGAAGCCTCAGCTAAGAGAGACAGATGAGGCTCGATCATCCAGCTTATTCCTGCTCCGATTTTGAATCTGGTTCCTGTCTGCAATCCCTGCATCAGGAAATCAACGTTTTCGTATTCGATCTCGTTTCTCAGAAAGTAAAACCCGGAGGTCAAATAGGGATAGGACTTGCTGTCTTTCCCTCCGATGAAACACATTATCTTCGGTCCCACTCCCAGAGTGGTTGATTTATTATCTCCCTGTGCCGTAAGCAATACCAGCAGATCCCCGCCAAGTGCAAAATTCTTCAAGAAAAAATGAGCAGTCTGGGGCATAAGCAGAATCGCCGTGAATGACTCTCCACCTCCGGTGTAAAGATCACCCGAAGCATTGATAAATGCTGCCGTGACGGCAAACAAGTTGCTGCCCTTATCGACTGCATATTCTGCCGCGCAGCAATTGTCCGGGTATAGGTAAGAAAATGAAAAAGAGATGAAGAGAAACAGGATCATAAAAAAGAAAGCTCTCTTGTCTAACATTCTTGCCTCCATTTCTGGGTCTCCTTTTTAAAATCAACGATTCGTTTTTTTTCTTTCCTTCCATAACTAAAGCATGATTCCTTGTTTAGATTTGCTTGCTTATGAATAGACTGCTTATCATTCGGAAGTTTAGATGAAAGGCAAGTCATTCAACTCAGTAATGTTACTACAAGCATAAAGAGGATGACATTGCTCTTTAGTCCCTATTTATATCATGATACATATTATGTTATAATAATAATAACCATATAATAGAATTTGTCAAGTATTATTTTAATATTAGTGAGAAATACTATACTTATCCGAGTTTTACCCGATGCATGTCCGCCATTTGGGCATCCGGTCTTCTTTGTGGTTTAAAATGAGGTTGGGAGTGGGTAATTTAGAGGGTGTACTTTATTCGGAGTAACTCGAATTCTTTTTTGAGGTTATTCTCCTGAAGAGTCGCTAAAGAATACTTTGGTGCGAAACGCTCATACTAATATGCGGCTCTTTATTTCTATGTCCCAAAGAAACCAACAGATTATTTGAACTCACCCCCTTTAAGTTCCCCCTCTCTTTTAAAGAGAGGGGGATAAGGGGGGGAGTTACCGCCATGCCATGTTTTTTCTAAGCCCCAAAGAAACTTTATTTTGTCAAAAGCCATGACAACTAAATTGGAGAAGAACCTTTTATTGAAGATTCACGCAAGCATATCACGAAACCCATAAAGGTTCCTTCTGTTCCTTTTATGGTGGAGGTGGTCACTTGGTAGTCTTCGGAGAATATTCTCCTCTGTTCTGTCACAAAATCGGAGCCTCCCTTATCCGACTGCTCTTTTAAATTCTTCAGGTCCAATCCCAGGACGTTTTGGATGGTTTCCAAATCGGGTTGTTCTGTATCCAAAATCCTTCGGGCGATGGGATTTGTCAGCGCCACCTCGAAGTTTTCATCAATCATTATGATGCCATCTGACATGCTCTCCGCCAGCATATCCATCCTTCTTTGCTCCGTCGCCTTGATACCCTCAAGTCTCTGAATGGTGGACGGGATCTGGCTGGCAACCAAATATATGAGCCGGATGTCGTCCGGGCTGAATGACTGGTCCCGGTGGCTGCTAAGATGGATCATCCCCATCAGATTCCCGTCCTTCATCAGAGGAACGTTCAAGAATGAGTTCAGCCTTTGAGCTACTGACCTACCACTTTTGTTTTTCCCTTCCGTGCTATCTGAGGATACGATATTCTCCTCGCCCGAAATCCTATCAAAAACTCTCTGGCTGGAGATAGTTGATTGAGCGGTCAAGTTTAAAGCGTCTATCAGGTTGCCTTTTGCCTGCTCAACATAATCGAGACTGCACGGGTTTATCACCTGCAGCAACATCTCCTTTGGCTCGGAATTCTCCATAAACATCAAAATGGCAAGATCGTAGCTTATCATCTGATAGAGGGAATCTAAAAGCAAAACCGCCATCTCTTTGTGATCGGAACAGTCCCCCATTATTCGACTTATCTTGTAGAGCATCTTAAGCTCGTATATCGTTCTCTCCAGGCTGACTCTTAAATTCCTTTTCTCCAGGCGGGGCTTTCTCCTTTCCCATCCCCGGCGAATGGCATCCACCACCTGGTTAAGGCTTTCGAAAGGTTTCCTGATGTAATCGAAAGCTCCGTTTTTCAAAGCCTCCATTGCAGTCTCCAGGGTGGCAAATCCGGTCATGATTATGACCTCGATGTCCGGATCCTGTGCCTTTATCTCTTTGAGAACGGTGATCCCGTCCATCCCCGGCATCTTTACGTCCAGCAAGACCACGTCCGGGACGGTTTTCCTAACCAGATCGACTGCGTCTTTGCCGCCGGCAGACAGAACCACCTTAAAACCCAGTTTTTCAAAAACCTTGCCGAGGAGCTCAAGCAGCACCCGATCGTCGTCTATCACCAGGATATTGGGATTTTCTTTCGCTGAAGCCGTTTCCGAATCGATGGCCTCAACCGGCATAATGTTCGTCGTCCTGTTCATACCATCCCCGATTTCGAGACAGATTCAGGCTACCAGCCTGGCGTCTCCGCTTTACGCGTTTCTGTCAGATAAAAAGCTTGACTATTCCAGGATCTTCTTTGCCGAACAACAGAATGTAATTTATGAGGACGTGTATTGAGGACGGTTTGCCAGAAATATATAATCTGCGGATTCTATTTTTTCTCATCGGTAAATATTCGAAAGAATTTATCAGAATTCGATTTATGAAGGCGGTTTTTGGATTCGAGATCAGAATATAAATCAATCATCCTGCTCTAATGTGATAGATCAAAACCTTTCCCCGTCCATTTATTCACTCACCTCAAACCTTCGACTGGGAAAGTTCGTTTCTTCAATAAGTAATCCAGTCCAATTTAAATGCCAGATATACTAATTTTTTTATGTGCTGACACATTCTGTCACCAATTTTATTATTTTCCGTGAGGGAGCGAAGGTCAAATTTTTAAAGTAAGATATGAGTAATTATTGCAATATACTTTTTTCACTTGTCGATTTAACCGGAAGAGATCGGAAATTTATTAAAGTCCGGGTGCTATCCAATCAGTAACAGCCGAGGGATGATGAAGGATAAAAATACGATATTGGTGATTGAGGATGACAACAGATTAAGGGAAGTGTTGAGAAAGATTTTGAACGGAAAAGGATTCACTGTAGAGGTATCGGCGGATGGTTCGGAAGGAATCGCTAAAACCAAGCGAAGTTTCTTTGACATAGCTTTGGTGGATTTAAAGATGCCTAAAATGGGCGGCATGGAAGTTTTGAAAGCTATAAAGAAGATCCACCCCCAAACCTATGTGATAATAATGACCGCCTTTGGTACCATCGCCTCCGCGGTTGAAGCAGTGCAGAACGGAGCGTTCGATTATATCACCAAACCGTTCAAAACCGAAGAGATATTACTCGTAATCCGGAAGGCTCTGGAGGACAGGGACCTTCGAAGAAAAGTCGAACATTTGACCAAACAAGCTGAGCAGAGACATAAATTCGACGACATAATCGGCAAGAGCAAAGTCATTCAAGACATCTTCGAGATGATTAAGAGGGTATCGAAGACCGATACCACTGTGCTGATCACCGGCAAGACCGGCTCGGGGAAGGAACTGGTTGCCAGAGCGATTCATAATAACAGCCAAAGAAAAGACAAACCCTTTGTGGTGGTCAACTCCAGTGCCATTCCCGAAAGCCTGTTGGAGAGCGAGCTCTTCGGATACCTGAAGGGAGCCTTCACCGGCGCCCTGACGGACAAACGAGGTCTGTTTCAGGAAGCTGATGAGGGGACTTTGTTTTTGGATGAGATAGGTGAAATTCCTCCCTCCACTCAGGTCAAGCTGTTGAGAGCCATTGAAGACAGGACCATCACCCCGGTGGGAGGAACAAAAGGAGAAAAAGTGGACATCCGGCTAATTGTGGCCACAAATCACGATCTCCAGCAGGAGGTAAATAAAGGCTCCTTCCGGGGTGATCTCTATTATCGTCTCAACGTGATGTCCATCTATCTCCCCGGACTGACGGAGCGAAGAGAAGACGTCCCCTTGCTGGCCAACCATTTTTTGAAAAGACACAACCATTCATTAGGAAAAAAGGTCAATGTCATTTCAAAAGAGGCTTTAACCCTGTTTTTGGACTACACCTGGCCCGGAAATGTGCGGGAATTAGAAAACGCCGTGGAGCGGGCCGTGCTGTTGTGTGATTCGGAAAGCATCCTGCCGAAACATCTTCCTCCAGCCGTTCAGTTTCCTGAAGAGGTGCGTTTGATAAAGGCAAAACGAGAAGGCCGGTCCCTGGAGGAATTGGAGAAGGAATACATCGGCATGATTCTCAAAAAAACCGGGGGGCAGAAAAGCAAAGCAGCTTCTATCCTGGGCATCGATAGAAGAACCCTATACCGGAAGCTGAAACAATACGGTATCAAGTAGATCATCCTCTTTTCCCCTCGCTGAAACTCCACTTCACCGAGTTTGGGACAAAATTAGACAAAGTGTGGTGTAATAACCCCATGTTAGTTCTGCTTGCATTCAGTGCATGACAAGGAATGACAGTTGTTATGTGTAGCAAAATGTCCCAACTTGGTAGATTTTAATCATTCCCTATTCTCCATATCTTCTTCGAATATAACAAGTTAAGAAACTGCAAAAGATTGCACAAAATTTGCACATACTTAATAGACGATATTTGTCTATTTGTTAAGATAACAGGAAGAGGTTTTTTGATGTAGCAGGAAGAAAGACAGCCTCTTCCCGATAAAATCAAATAAAATGAAACGGGTATTTCCCAAGAAAGAGAAGGGAAGAAACCAGATTAAAATGACGAAAGCAGAGAGACTTCTTTACCTGATTAACCTGATCAGGTCTGACCGCAATCTGACGTCAAAAGAGTTGGCTGGAAAATGCAGAGTGTCCGAGCGGACCGTATTCAGGGACATAAACAGCCTTGCATCCGCCAGGTTTCCCATATATTATGATCAGGGGTATAAGTTCTTAGAGGGAGCTTTCTTGCCTACCCTCAACCTGAGCGAGGATGAACTTTCTGTCCTGAAGTTTGCCTTCGAATTCTCCCCCCTGAAATCCAATGCCTCGGTTTCGCAGTTGGGGAGAAGCATCCAGAGCAAGTTGGAGGCGGGTAGAAGAAAACCCGAATCGGAAAGATCAACCAGGCTGAATCACTCCACCACCGCAGAATCGGCCTCCGGTAATGGGGCAGATAAGTTTTTTGAGATGTGCAAGCTGCTCAATACGGCGATTACACAGAGGAAAGCGCTGAAGATAAGGTACAAAAAGAATGGAACCCATAACACCGAAACCCTGATTGAACCTTTGGCTTTGCTACGAGGGAATCCGAAATGGCAGTTGCTCTGTTTCTGTCATGAGTGCCGGAAGATGGCTTCCTACGACCTGGCCAAAGTAGAAGAAATTTCACTGACCACTCAATCCTTCCAATCCAAGATGGACTTGGAGAACATCTTCACCCTTCACCGTTAGTTAGCCTTTGTAAGGTTTTTTCTCGCCCCCCTTACGCCCATCCCTTCCTCCAAGTGAGGGGATGGGTACGCATGGTCCTTCAACAGCCTCAGGAGAGAATCTGGCTTATCGCCCGGTAAAGATTTTCCTTCTTGAATGGTTTGATAAGAATCCGATCCGCTCCCGCCCTTCTTGCCTCTTTCAACTTCTCGTCCGCAATGTGTCCGGTCAGGGCGATCAATTTAATCCGGGGATCAATGCTTTTAATATCTGATATGAGTTTTATACCATCCATGTCCGGCATGGTGATATCGGAAAGGACCAGATCGAAGGATTCTTTCTTGAAAAGTCTGAGTCCTTTCTTTCCGATGGTGGAGCTGGTCACCGAGTGACCATCTGCCTCCAGGAACTTCTTGACCACCGAACAGATAGTCTCTTCATCATCCACCAGGAGGATATTCAGATTTTGGGAAACTGCTGCTGGTTCCTCCCTTTCAGCGTCGTCAGTTGCTGCCTGATTTCTGGTGATGGGGATTCTGATGGTGAAAGCGCTTCCCCTGCCTATGTGACTTTTCACTTCGATTTTGCCGTGATAACGACTGATGATCCCGTAGGACAAGAATAGCCCCAGACCGGTTCCCGGTATTTCGCTTTGCCCCAGTGCCCCCTTGGTGGTCACGAAAGGCTCAAAGATTCTCCCCTTAATGCTGTCCGGGATTCCACAGCCTGTATCGTTGAAAATGATCTCAATATCATCTCGGTTTTTTCTGACCTCTATGGTGAGAGTTCCCCCTTTTGATCTCATGGCATCTCTGGCATTGGTTATCATATTCAGAAAAACCTCGGAAAGCTCTCCCAAATCACAGACTATCTCCGGAACGGGTTTGAATTCCCTAACCACTTTTATATTCTGCTTCTCCAGCTCCCGCTCCACCAGCCCCAAAACGTTCTGAACCGCCTCGGTTATGTCCGCTCTTTCCTTTTCGATCTCACGCTGTTGGGAGAATGCCAGAAGATGATTGGTGATGCTTCTTGCCCTGTCGCAATTTTCCATTATAACCCGAAAGCACTCCTCTACCTCCTTGGGATTATCGCTTCCCATCCCATATTCCGCATTGCCCAGAATTCCCGCCAGGATGTTGTTGAACTCATGTGCTATTCCATAAGCTAAGGTACCCACCGCAGTCAATCTCTCCGCCTGTATCAGTTGGGCTTCCATTTTTTTCTTCTCGGTGATGTCCCTGGTTATGCTCTGCATGTATTTTTTACCTCTTATCTCGATCTCCCTGGTGGCAAAATCGATTCCAACAATCTCTCCGCTTGGCTTCCTGAACTCCAATTCCGACGAGCCACCCGTACCTGATTTTCTGACTTCAAGGAATTTATTCCTTGCCGCTTTCACCTTCTCCGGTGGTCTCAAGTCCCATATCTTCAGCTTCCGCATCTCACCCCAATTCCTTCCGGTCTGCTTTTCGAATTCCGTGTTGCAGTCGGTGATCTGTCCGCTCTCGGCATCTATTAAGACGATTCCGTCTCGGGCCTGGTTGAAAATGGAACGATATCGCTCCTCGCTCTCCCGAAGTGCCTGCTCAGCCTTCTTGCGCTCGGTAATGTCGGAACAAAATGCCATATATCGCCCCTTTGATAGGGCCACTGCATCCAGGGAGGCATGAATAAGCGCCCCATCTTTTCTCTTAATGACGATCTCAGAGTGTGCCCTGCCGTTTCTCTTGAGTTCCTCAAACGATTCGAATGCTTCGGGCGGTTTATCCGACGGGGCTAGATCCATGATTTTCATATTGAACAAATCGTCTCTGGAATAACCGGTCATGCGGCACGCCGCTTGGTTGACGTCTATGTATCTGCCGTCCGAATCGGTAATGAAGATTCCGTCCGGGGCATTCTCGACGTATGTTCGATATCTCTCCTCGCTCTCCTGCAACGCCTCCTCCGCCCGCTTGCGCTCGGTGATGTCTTGTCCCTGCGCTATAGTGGCTATGAGAGTTTTTCCGTCCTTTGCGTAGACATTTGCCGAATTCCAAAGCACTATTCGAATATCACCACTTTTACGAAGAATCGGAATTTCCGCTACTTTCCAATGTTCTCCACTTAAAGTACGCCTAATCATGCTTAACGATTCTTCCTTGTTTTCTTCGGGGAATAGCATGCTCAGATCCTTGCCCATAACCTCTTCTGCTCTATATTCCGCTAAATACTCAAAAGCATGATTAAAGCGGGTAATCTTAAATTTTGCATCCCAGCAGATTATAGGGGCATTGGCATAATCAAACAGGCTCTCCAGATAATCACGTGTCTGCCGGAGAACCTCCTCTGCTTGCTTGCGCTCGGTGATATCTTGATTCGCGCCGAAAGTCTTGACCGTACGACCCTGATTATCTTTGACAATGAAGAAGCTAACGGTGATGTAGCCCGTCTCACCGTCGGCATAGATAATGCGGTGTTCCAGTTGACGGCTGAAGTGGGGATCGGTGGCTTCAATGGCTTTCCGAATCTCGATGCCGACTTCCGACATATCGTCGGGATGCACGAAAAGTTCAGCATAACGAGCAGACGACATGGTATAGCCGCCGACTTGTTCAGCTGTCGTTCGAAAGATTGCGTAGAAGTGATCGTTGAAAGTAAACAGGTCTTTGGCTACGTCATACTCCCAATACCCCAGTTTGGCGATCTGCATGGCGTTAGATAGTTGAGCTTCACTGGTACGATGCAAGTCCTCCGCCCGCTTGCGCTCGGTGATGTCACGATTCACGCTCACGAAACCAGTCACCTTGCCAGTCGCATCGCGCAGGGCGACGGAAGATACCTCGACCGGGAAGCGTGTTCCATCCTTGCGCGCCTGAGTCGCTTCGCCGCGCCAGCTGCCACGCTCCGCGATAGCACGCAGCATCTCGGCTTTATCCACGCCAGGGAATTCAGTGCGAGTTGTGTCCAGACCAAACCGTCCGAGGACTTCCTCTGCCTTCCAGCCGTATATAGATTCCGCTGCAGCATTCCAAGCGGTTATTCTATATTGCGCGTCAGAAGCAACGACGGCATCATTGACGATTGCTAACAGTTGGGCTTGGTACGCGATATGCTCCTCCGCCCGCTTGCGCTCAGTGATGTCCGTCGCGGCACCTATGAATTTCAACGGCTCACCTGTTTTTTCATCACGAATCATCAATATCCGGTCTAACCATGTCATGTATGTTCCATCCTTCTTCCTCATTCGGTACTCTATGCTGTATGGTACGCCTGGCTCCAGTTGGTCCATGCTTTGATTATCTATCCGGGTAAGGTCTTCCGGGTGAACATGATTTCTCCAGGCTTCCATGGTATGTGGATATCCACCCGGTTCATAGCCTAAAGGACCATCTATATCACCATAGA
>CAYOSZ010000027.1:0-738 GCA_964406715.1 uncultured Ignavibacteria bacterium
TTGCTTGACATGCAAGAGGTCACTGGTTCGATTCCAGTATCGCCCACCATTAAGAAGGGTAGTATACTGGGAATCGAGTTTTAAATGGTTTGTTGGTTAGAGTGTCCCGCCGACAGGCGGGGAGGTCACTGGTTCGATTCCAGTATCGCCCACCATTTAAACAGACAAGGTTGGTGTTTGTTAGTTGATTAAAAGTTCATACAGTAATACACGAACCGTAAGGATGAGTGTACCCCGAAGGGAAGGGGTAGTTTTTTATAGTCGATAGCCAGGAGCAACTGATGGCTGATAAGGTGAAAGTTGTTTTGCCTGACGGAGCTAAAAAAGAATATCCAGCCGGCATGACCATTCGCGAAATCCTGCGAGAGTCGAATGGCACCTGGGACAAAAATGCACTGGCTGCCATTATAGACGGAAGATTGGTGGATTTGTCGGAGGAGGTTCTTTCGGATTCGGATATCAAGACAGTCACTTTTGACTCGGATGAGGGAAAAGAGGTCTTCTGGCACAGCACTTCGCACGTTATGGCTCAGGCGGTGCAGAATCTATTCCCCGATGTGAAACTGGCCATCGGACCCTCCATTGAGGAAGGTTTCTATTACGATTTCGATACCCCCAAGCCCTTTGAGCTTGAGGATCTGGCAAGGATAGAAGAGAGGATGAAAGAGATCGTGAAGCAGAATCATCCTTTCATAAGAAAAGAGGTCAAAAAAACGGAAGCGGAGGAGATCTTCAAAA
>CAYOSZ010000027.1:748-1165 GCA_964406715.1 uncultured Ignavibacteria bacterium
TTGGAGATACTATCCGATCTGGACCAGGATAAGGTGGTTCTGTACCAGCACGACGATTTTATAGACCTGTGCCGGGGACCGCATCTCCCCTCCACCGGAGCGATCAAAAGCTTCAAGCTTCTGAGTGTAGCCGGAGCTTACTGGAGGGGGTCTGAGAAAAATCCAATGCTCCAGCGCATCTACGGCATCTCCTTTCCTGAGAAAGAGGAACTGAAGCGATACCTGAAAAGAATGGAGGAGATGAGAAGAAGAGATCACCGGGTGCTGGGGAAGGAACTGGAGCTTTTTTCGATTTCGGATGAAATAGGACCCGGCCTGGTGCTGTGGCATCCCAGAGGTGCCATGATTCGGAAGATCATCGAGGACTTCTGGGTGGAGGAACATCTGAAGCATAATTACCAGTTGATCTACACTCCC
>CAYOSZ010000027.1:1189-2008 GCA_964406715.1 uncultured Ignavibacteria bacterium
TTTTCAACCATGGAGGTGGAAGGGGATCAATATCAACTCAAGCCGATGAATTGCCCCTTTCATATTCTTATCTATAAGTCCAAGCTCAGGAGCTACAGAGAGCTCCCCCTTAAACTGGCCGAATTGGGAGCCTGTTACAGGTACGAGCGTTCCGGGGTGCTGCAGGGGCTCTTTCGGGTGAGGGGCTTCACCATGGACGATGCTCACATATTCTGCAAACCGGAGCAGCTGGAGGAGGAAATCATCAAGCTTTTGGATTTCTCCTTATCCATGCTGAAGACTTTGGGCTTCGAGAAATATCAGATATTCTTATCCACCCGTCCGGAAAAATCCATAGGGGAGGAGCAAAACTGGGAAAAGGCACAGGATGCTTTAAGAGGGGCTCTGGAAAAACAGAATCTGGAGTTCGAGGTGGACGAAGGGGGAGGAGCCTTCTACGGTCCCAAGATCGATTTGAAGATCAAGGACGTTATGGGAAGACCCCATCAATGCACCACCATCCAGTTCGACTTCAACATTCCGGAGAGATTTGATTTAACTTTCGTGGATTCGGACGGAACCTTCCGTCGACCCATCATGATTCACCGGGCCCTGTTGGGATCGCTGGAACGATTCTTCGGCGTTTTGATCGAGCATTATGGGGGGGCATTCCCCCTGTGGCTATCCCCGGTGCAGATCCGGGTTATGCCCATAACCGATGAGCAAAATTCGTATTCTGAGGAAATAGAAAGCAGGCTTAAAGAGGAGGGCTTCCGGGTAGAGCTGGACAACAGAAACGAGAAGATAAACTATAAAATAAGAGAGGCGGAAAAAGAAAAG
>CAYOSZ010000027.1:2018-11485 GCA_964406715.1 uncultured Ignavibacteria bacterium
AAAAGATTCCGTATATGTTTATTCTGGGCAAAAAGGAGGTTCAGGATAAAAACGTCTCAGTGAGAAGGCATAAAGAGGGAGATGTGGGTCGGTTCGACTTAAATAAGATCATCCAAAGGCTGAAAGAGGAGGTTCAAAGCAGGGTAGTAGAACCTCCGGCTATCTGAGTAGAAATAGAAAGGTCTGCTAAAAGTAGGCAGAAAAAAGTCAGTTTCAGAAAAGTTCAAGTTTTTAGGAAGTTGGTTAAAGAATTTCTCCGAGAATACAGGGGGAAAGCAGGAAAGGAGGTGATTTCCGATAAGAGTCAAGGAGATCAGGATTAATCGAAGAATCCGTTTTCCCCAGGTGAGGGTTATTGGAGAGAACGGTGAGCAGATAGGGATAATGGCCACCAGGGATGCTATTCGCATGGCATCCGAGAAAGGGTTTGACTTAGTGGAGGTTTCCCCGCAAGCCAGACCCCCTGTTTGCAAAATAATGGATTACGGAAAATACAAATATGAACTTGCCAAGAAGGCAAAAGGCGCCAAGAAAAAACAGCGTTTTTTGCAATTAAAGGAGATGCGCTTCAGACCAAAAACCGAGGAGCATGATTACACTTTCAAGATGAGACACGTACGGGAGTTCTTGACCCAGGGCAATAAGGTGAAGATTTTAGTGGTGTTCAAGGGTCGGGAAAGAAGTCATATGGAGTTTGGGCAAAAGATACTGGATAGATTGGTGACTGATTTGGCTGGTGTGGGAGAGCCGGGACCAAAACCCAGAATGGAGGGTCGCAGTCTGACCTTGACCTTTATACCCAAGGCTCAGGAAAAGAGTCCCACCTCGTCTTGAAGATCTGAAGTAACCTGACACAAGTGTTTTTTTGGCAAAACTTTAATGGAACGAGTTAACGTATAGTGTTACAAACCCAGGGAGGATGGAGGAATAGTTAATTGCCTAAGATAAAGACAAATAGAGCTGCGGCCAAGAGATTCAAGAGGACGGGAAAGGGAAAGTTTAAGAGAAGTAAAGCATATAAAGGACATCTTTTGAGCAAGAAAAGTACCAAGAGAAAAAGGAACTTGAGGAGAGCAGTATTGGTGGATAAAACGGATATGGACAAGGTAAAGAGGTTGTTAGCCGGCCAAGGAGGAGTCTGATGCCCAGAGCGAAAAGTGCGGTAGCTTCACGCGCCAGAAGAAAAAAGATTCTAAAAGCCGCTAGAGGATACTACGGGGGTAGAAGCAAGCTCTATCGCACTGCCAAAGAATCAGTGCAACGTGGTCTGGCCTATGCCTATGCGCATAGAAGAAGGAGGAAAAGAGATTTCCGTCGACTCTGGATAGTACGGATAAATGCCGCCGCCAGACTTTATGGGCTTTCGTACAGCCTTTTTATCAGCGGCCTGAAGAAAGCAGGAGTGATTCTGGATCGGAAAATTCTGGCAGACATGGCAGTTCGGGATAAGGAGGGCTTCGCCAAGTTAGCCGAACTGGCTTTAAAATCCAAAACCGAATAGTCATATCAATATTCTGGTACTTTGAAGTGGCTTTATGGAAGATAATCATTCTGACATCTTCTGAAGGCTTCTGCCGAAGGTCGTAAGGTTCGGGGAACCCGTCAAGCCGGTTTTTCATAAATCCATCCAGAATAAACTCAGTCTGAAACAAATTAGGCTTTTTGTATTATGTCAAGTGCAACCAAATTCCAGCAGTCTCTTAAGCAGACGCAGAAAGAGGCTTTAAAAGAAATAGAGCAGGCAAGTCAGCTTGAGAATTTGGATCAGGTGAGGATCAAATATTTAGGCAGGAAGGGGATTTTAACCTCGCTTCTGAAAAGCCTGAAGGATTTCCCGGACGAGGAACGTCCTGCTTTGGGGAAGATATCCAACCAGCTCAAAGTTGAAATCGAAAATATCCTATCCCAGAAGAGCCAAGAGCTTAAGACGGCCCACCAAAGGGAAGTGGAATTTTTCGATTACACCCTGCCGGGAAGAAGGGATTGGCAGGGAAAACTGCATCCCATTACCCAGATAGGCGAGAGAATCATACAGATACTTTATGGGATGGGATTTGAGGTGGCCAAAGGTCCCGACGTGGAAACGGATTACTACAATTTCTCCGCGCTTAATTTTCCCCCTGACCATCCGGCCAGGGACATGCAGGATACCTTCTACATAAAGGGTGATCTTCTGCTTCGCACCCATACCTCTCCGGTTCAGGTAAGGGTATTCGAAAAAAGGAAACCTCCGGTGAGAATCATCGCTCCGGGAAGGTGTTATCGAAACGAAGCCATCTGCGCCCGGAGCTTCTGTACCTTCTATCAGGTAGAAGGATTCTACGTGGATACGGACGTTACCTTCGCCGATTTAAAAGGGGTTCTTTCAGCTTTCGTGTGGGAACTGTTCGGCAAAGACGTATCCTTAAGATTCAGGGCCAGCTTTTTCCCCTTCACCGAGCCTTCAGCCGAGGTGGACATATCCTGTGTGATT
Source organism: uncultured Ignavibacteria bacterium (assembly GCA_964406715.1). Lineage (GTDB taxonomy): Bacteria > Zixibacteria > MSB-5A5 > MSB-5A5 > SM1-73 > SM23-73-3. Next base: position 4,492 of record CAYOSZ010000027.1, read on the forward strand.
TGCGGAGGCAAGGGCTGCCGGGTGTGCAAGCATACCGGATGGCTGGAGATTTTAGGGGCGGGGATGATAGATCCAGCGGTATTGGAAGAGGTGAGCTATGATCCGGAAGTTTACTCCGGATATGCCTTCGGGATGGGGATTGAGCGCATTGCCATGCTGAAATACGGGATTGACGACATCCGGCTTTTCTATGAAAACGATTTGAGGTTTTTGAGGCAATTTTAGAATGAAAGTTAGCGTCAGTTGGCTCAAGGAATTCGTCGATTTCGACCTCCCGGTGGAGGATCTGGCTTCACTACTTACCGACGCCGGTTTGGAGGTGGCAACCATCACCCACCTGGGCGGAAACTTAGATAGGATAGTGGTGGGAGAGATCAAAAAGCTTTCCAGACATCCGCAGGCAGACAAGCTGTCGGTATGTGAGGTGGCGGTCGGATCTGAGCGTCTTCAGATCGTTTGCGGCGCTCCCAACGTAGCCCAGGGGGCTAAAGTTCCGGTGGCATTAATCGACGCTGAGCTGCCGGGGGGAATTCAGATCACCAAAAGCACCTTGAGGGGTGTGGATTCCTACGGCATGATCTGCTCGGAGAAGGAACTGGATGTGGGGGAGGATGAGGAAGGGATCATGATTCTGGAAGCGGATGTCAAAACGGGAGAGTCAATCTCATCGGCACTTAAGTTGGAAGATTACATCCTGGATTTGGATCTTACCCCCAATCGACCCGATTGCCTGTCCATCCTGGGAGTGGCCAGAGAGGTGGCAGCATTATGCGGTACTAAGCTAAAGAAGAGAGAGATAAAACTGCACCAGGAGGACCGGAAGGCAAAAGAAAAGGTGCAGGTGGAGATTGAAGATCCCCAAGCCTGTCCCAGATATGCCGCCCGGGTGATCGATGATATCAAAATAAAAGAATCTCCGTTCTGGTTAAAAAGAAAGCTTTATTCCGCCGGTATGCGTCCCATAAACAACGTGGTGGACATATCCAATCTGGTAATGTTGGAGTTAGGTCATCCCCTGCATGCATTTGACTTCAAGCTCTTCAAAAAGAAAAAGGTGGTGGTCCGGAGGGCGCAGGAAGGTGAGAAGTTCGTCACGCTGGATGAGGTGGAGCGTACCCTAAACAGTGAAGTCCTGCTCATCACCGACGGATCGAAACCGGTGGCCATCGGAGGAATAATGGGCGGGCTGGAGAGCGAGGTCAGCCCGAATACCCAAACCGTTCTTCTGGAGAGCGCCTATTTTGATCCGAAGGTAATTCGGAGGGGTCGGATGTTTTTGGGGATATCCACCGAATCATCCCAGAGGTTCGAAAAGGGCGCCGATCCCAACGGCGTGGTAAAGGCTTGTGACCGTGCGGCGGAGCTTATGGAGAACTTGGCTGAAGGAAAAGTGCTTGAGGGTGTGGTGGACGACTATCCTTCCCCCATCCACCCGGTTCAAATAACTTTGAGGCCCAAGCGGGTCAACCGGATCTTGAGCACCGAGCTTGAAGCCCAAAGAATCAAAGACATACTAACCTCACTGGAGTTCTCCGTTAGGGAAAACCACAATCTGCAGGTTGAGGTTCCCACCTTCAGACCGGATTTGACCCGGGAGATGGACTTAATCGAGGAGATTGCCCGCATCTACGGTTACGACAACATAGAAACCACCTTGAGGGCGGGGGGAGGGCTGGTGACGGAGGTTCAGTGGGAGGACCAGATCTCGCGAAGGGTCAAGGAGTTCATGGTGGGAAGCGGATTCTTTGAGGTGATTACCAACAATCTGGTGGACCCGGAGATGCTAAAGAAATTGTATCCCCAACTTACCCCCATCCGCATAAGCAATCCTTTAAGCCAGGATCTCTCCGTCCTATCCACCACCCTGGCCTACAATCTTCTGGGGGTGGTGAGCCGCAACAAAAACCGTCTGGAGACGAATTTGAGGATATTCGAGGTGGGAAAGGTGTTTTCCGTTAACGGAAATCAATTACCAGAAGAAAGGATGCATCTGGGCATAGCCGTTTCCGGAAACAGAGCACCCCGGCATTGGGATGCTCCAGAGACAGAGGTGGATCTGTATGATCTTAAAGGTGTACTGGAGAAGCTCTTCGATCAGTTCACACTTCCCTTTGAGCTGATTCCCCACGAGAATGGTTTCTTTGAAGTGAGCAGGTCCTTTTTGGTTCAAACGGGGGAGGAGGAGATTGGAGTTGGGGGTGAGGTATCCGAAGAAATTCTGGATGTCTGGGGAATCAAAGATAAAGTCCTCTGGGCGGAGTTGGACTTCGAGAAGTTTGCTGCCCGGGTGCCCAAGGATAAGCGGTATTCTTCTCTCCCCAAATTTCCTCCGGTGGACCGGGATTTGGCAGTGGTGATAGACGAATCTCTGCTTTCCAGGTCAATCGGAGATAAGATTAAGGAGGTGGGGGGGGATCTGGTGGAGAAGGTTACTTTGTTTGATGTGTATAAGGGAAAACAGGTTCCCGCGGGCAAGAGGAGCCTGGCATATTCTATCTGCTACCGCTCACAGGAAAAAACACTAACCGACGAGGAGGTGGACGAAATTCACCGAAAGGTGATCTCGGAGCTGGAAAAAACCTTTGGAGCCACTCTGAGAAGCTAAAAGTAAAAGATTTGACCACTTTATTATTGTAATAGTCTGTTTAACCAAATGTTTTAATCTCAAGGGTTAATAAACGAAATCTTTTAAAAGAGCTTAATCATGCAGTTGGAGAATTTCGAAAGACTGGAAGAGAAGATCAGACAGGCGGTGGAGCTGATCAGTAAACTGAAAAGCGAAAATGAGGAGATCACCTCTTCCTACAGGATGCTGGAAGATCGGATGAACGATTTCGAAAAGGGCACGAAAAGCCTGGATTTGGAAGCCGAGAGATTGAAAACCGAGCTTGCCCGCAAAGAGAGAGACTTTATAGAAAAGAAGGAGGAGATTAAAAGACGGCTGGAGAAGCTATTGGAGAAGTTGGTACCCTTTGAAGCAAAAGATTAGGATATCTTTTTAAATAATTGGGAAAGATCAGGATGAGCCGGGATTTTAAGCTCTGCTCTCAAGCCCTGAGGAGGGAATCGATCTCAGTTCAACATAAAGGCTCAGCGCTCAAGTTACCCGGCCAAGCAAAACGAGTTTTTAACTTTTGACGAATTAACTTGACAAACCCAGTGATGTTTTCGTAATATTCAGGTTGAGTGTTTTAACGAATTGATCGGTGGAGAGAAAAACAAAAGAGATTTTTAGAAGTCTTTTTAATGACCTGACTTTATGGAATAGAAAAAGCAATCGGTTAAAGTAAATATTTTTGGCGAGGATTATCCCATTAAAGGAGATACTGATCCTGCTTATATCCAAGAGGTTGCCGGATATGTGGATTCCAAGATGAAGGAAGTTTCCGAGAGATTATCCAACAAGCTACCTTTAAGGGTGGCAGTTTTGGCAGCCATGAACATAACCGATGAATTGTTCAAAGAAAGAGGAGATAAGGAGAAAAAACTTCTTAACGTAGAGGAAAGATCACAATCCCTTCTTGAACAGTTAGATAGCTTGGTCGGTCAGGAAGACCTCTAAAGCTTTACTTTGTTTTTTTCCCCACTTTTATCAATCGATTTTGCCGGAGTGAACTATTGCCGGAGGCTTTGCTGCCTCAAGAAGGCAAAATCAAAAAATAAGTGGGGTTTTTAATATAGGATCTATATGATCCGCGGGGAAGGAGAAGCAGGATGAACAATATGATGATCATAGTCGTAGCGGCGGGTGTGGCGGTTTTGACCTTCCTTTTAGGATGGTTTATCAGCCGCAGAATCGGAGAAATGAAGTTAGGCAAGGCTGACGAACTGGCGAAGAAAATCATAGAGGAGGCGGAAAAAGAGGCCCAGATTAAGAAAAAAGAGGCCACCTTAGAAGCAAGAGACGAATGGTATAAAGCCAAAGTTAATTTCGAGAAAGAGCTTCAGGCCAAGAAGTCCGAGTTTGCCCGATTGGAGAAAAGGCTCACCGAGCGGGAGGCGCATTTAGACCGAAAGGTAGACATTTTGGCCAAAAAGGAGCGGGAAATCCAGAACCGGGATAAGGTGCTGTTTGCCAGGGAGAAGGCGGTTCGCCAGAAGAGCGATGAGCTGGAACGGCTCATCTCCGATCAAAACAAACAGCTGGAGAAGATTGCCCAGATGACATCGGATGAAGCAAAGAAGCTTTTGATGGAGAATTTAGAAGGACGGGCGCGCCAGGAGGCTGCTCAGCTTATCAAAGAAATCAAGGATCAGGCGGAGCAGACCGCAGAGAAGGAGGCGAAGAACATAATCATCTCCGCGGTTCAAAGATGTGCAGCCGATCATACTGTGGAATCGACCGTATCGGTGGTGAATCTTCCCAACGAGGAGATGAAAGGGCGCATCATCGGAAGGGAGGGTCGCAACATTCGCTCCTTCGAGACCGCCACGGGAATCGATGTGATCGTGGATGACACCCCGGAGGCGGTGATACTATCCGGCTATGATCCCATAAGGAGGGAGATAGCCCGGATGGCTCTGGAGAAGCTGATCATGGATGGAAGAATTCACCCATCGCGAATTGAGGAGGTGGTGACCAAGGCTGAAAAGGAAATGGAGGTCATCGTCCGGGAGACCGGAGAACAGGCGTGTTTTGACGTGGGCATCCACGGGATTCACCCTGAGCTGGTCAAGCTTCTGGGGAAACTCCAGTACCGAACCAGCTACGGTCAAAACGTTCTACAGCACAGCGAGGAGGTGGCTTTCCTGGCAGGTTTGATGGCGGCGGAGTTAGGCATGGACCCCAACATTGCCAAAAGAGCCGGTCTTCTGCATGACATAGGAAAGGCGGTCGATCGGGAAACCGAAGGCACGCATACCCAGATAGGCTACAACGTGGCACAAAAATACGGGGAGAATCCGATTGTGTTGAATGCCATCGCCTCTCATCATGAGGACGTCATTTCGGAATCACCCTTTTCCGTTCTGGTCCAGGCGGCAGACGCCATCTCCGGAGCCAGACCGGGTGCCCGACGTGAAACGCTGGAGGGATACATCAAGAGGCTGGACAAATTAGAGGAGCTGGCTGATTCCTTCAAGGGTGTGGCCAAATCCTATGCCATTCAAGCAGGACGGGAGATCAGGGTAATTGTCGAACATGAGCGCATCGGCGACAAGGAAGCTGCAGACATGGCAAATGAAATGGCCAAAAAGATAGAGGCAGAGCTGGAGTATCCCGGCCAGATCAAAGTCACCGTGATACGTGAGACCAGAGCCATCGAATACGCCAAATAGGAAAAAGTGGGATGGCTGAAAAATACGTTCCTGCACTGCTCCTTTAGAGTTGATGGGATGAGGGTAGATGAATCGTGAGTGCCGCGATAAGGAACTAAATCTCAGTTGTTGGATCTCCCTGAACTGATCTTGAGGAAACGCAATTTGAACATACTGTTTATAGCAGATATAGTGGGAAAACCAGGGAGATGGGCCGTCTCCCAGCTTCTTCCTGATCTTAAGAAGACGCATCAGATCGATTTCGCCATTGCCAACGTAGAAAATGCTGCCGGTGGATTCGGCTTGACCAAGGAGATAGCCAAGAAGATTCATTCCTACGGTGTGGATTGCCTTACCAGCGGCAATCACATCTGGGACCGGAAGGACATATATCCCTACCTGGAGAAAGATGAACGTGTCTTAAGACCCGCCAATTACCCGCCCGATGTTCCGGGAAGAGGAGCGGGGATTTACGAGTCAAAGGACGGGCAAAAGATAGGGGTTTTAAACATACAGGGGAGAGTTTATATCAAGGAGATCGATTGCCCGTTTCGGGTGGCGGAAAAAGAGATCCAAGGACTCAAAGGGGAAACGGACATCATTATCGTTGATCTGCATGCCGAAGCTACCTCCGAGAAGATAGCCTTAGGCTGGTATCTGGATGGGAAGGTCAGCGCGGTTTTGGGAAGCCATACCCACGTGCAGACCGCCGATGAAACCATTCTCCCCAAGGGGACCGGTTACATTACCGATGCCGGAATGACCGGAGCTCATGACTCGGTCATCGGCATAAACAAAGAAGACGCTCTGGCAAGGTTTCTACAGCAGATTCCCCACCGGTTCACACCCGCAAAAAAAGATATAAAATTCTGCGGAGCGTTGGTGGAAATTGATCCCAATTCCGGCAAGACCATCAGTATACAAAGAATCAAAATCGACATTCCCCGAGAGGAAGATGAAGAGAATGAGGAAAACGGGCGGCTTTGATAAATACGTGAAAACAAAATTCTCAAACAGGGAGTCACCATGCCAGCAGAGATCATAGATGGCAAAAGGATCTCCTCGGAGATAAAAAACAGCCTTAAGGAGAAGATCGAGAGCCTTAAGCAGAAGGGGAAAGTACCGGGTCTGGCAGCGGTTCTGGTGGGGGACAATCCCGCCTCAGAGGTTTACGTCAATATGAAGGCCAAAGCCTGCGAGAAAGTGGGCATATACTCCGAAGTGGAAAGACACCCCCAGGATTTTCCCGAAGTTGATCTGCTGAAGAAAATCGATGAGCTTAACCAGAATGAAAATATTCACGGAATCTTGGTCCAGTTTCCGACGCCGGAGCAGATCAGTGAGGAAAAGGTGATCTTAGCCATTGATCCGAAAAAAGACGTGGATGGATTTCATCCTTTCAACGTGGGCATGATGCTGGCAGGCAAGCCGACATTTATGCCCTGCACGCCCCTGGGTATAGTCGAGCTTTTGATGCGGTCGGGTAATGATCCCTCCGGAAAACACGTGGTGATATTAGGTCGCGGCAGTCTGGTGGGCAGGCCGCTGGCTCCCATGCTGTATCAGAAGACCAGGGGGGCCAATGCAACCGTGACCGTGTGTCATACGGCCACAAAGGACCTCCCCGGCATCACCAGGCAGGCAGATATCCTGGTGGCGGCAATGGGAAAGGCAAAGTTCGTTACCGCAGATATGGTCAAGCCGGGGGTGGTGGTAATTGACGTGGGGACGAACAGGA
>CAYOSZ010000028.1:0-11280 GCA_964406715.1 uncultured Ignavibacteria bacterium
TCCCGGATAATCTCGCCGTACCTTTGCGGGTTTGTCATCACCGCTACGGAGTCGTGGTTTTTTGCCGCCGCCCTCAGCATGCTGGGACCACCGATGTCGATGTTCTCAATGGCATCCTCCTGCCTGACCTCCTTTTGGCTTACCACCTTACCAAAGGGATACAGGTTCACCACCACCAGATCGATGTATTTTATGTCCTGCTCGGTTATCTCCATTTTCTGCTGCTCATCGTCTCTTTTGGCCAGGATACCTCCGAAGACCTTGGGATGAAGAGTCTTGACCCTTCCTTCCAAAATCTCCGGAAAACCGGTAAAGGAGGAGATGGATACCGACTTTATCTTCGCTTCCTTCAGCTTCGCCTGGGTGCCGCCCGTGGAGATGATCTCCACCCCTAATTTGGATAAAACCTTTGCCAGATCAACCAGATTCGTTTTATCGGAAACGCTCAACAGTGCCCTGCGGATCTTTATGAAACCAGATTTTCCTTCTGTCATGATCAGTCTCCTTTGGAATACTTTCTTGCCTTTTCATTTCGATTTCCCCTTACTTATCAATAAAGGGAGTAAAGGGGTGTGGCATCTATCCCACCAATCTGTGATAAGCCTCCTGGTATTTCTCCAGTGTTTTGGCAATTATCTCCTCAGGCAGTGGGGGTGCCGGGGGTTTTTTATTCCAGTGGATGGACTCCAGATAATCCCGTACGATCTGCTTGTCGAAGGCTTCCTGGGGCCTCCCCTTTTGGTAATTTCTCTTATCCCAGAATCTGGACGAATCGGAGGAGAAGATCTCATCGATGAGAATCATCCTGCCGTTCAACGTTCCAAACTCGAATTTGGTGTCGGCGACGATCATTTCCCTTCGTTCCGCATAGTCTGCCGCCTTCTTATAAACCTGTATGCTTTTCCCCCTCAAATCCAGTGCCTGCTTCTCGCCGACCATCCTCTTCACCTGATCGAAGGTCAGGCTTTCGTCGTGTCCTTCTTCCGCCTTGGTGGTGGGCGTGAAGATGGGGTAAGGGAGTCTCTGCGATTCGATCAAATTGGAAGGAAGCTGGATGCCGAAGAGTTCTATGGTATCCGACTTCCCTTGAGAGAACATCTTGTTTTTGTATTCCTTCCACAAGGAACCCGCAATGTATCCCCTCACCACGCATTCGACGTCAATTCGTTTTGCTTTCCGAACCAGCATGGACCGCCCCTCCAGAATATCCCGGTATTTCTTAAGATCATCCGGGTATTCATCCACATTTGAGGTGATCAGATGACTCTCCGCCACGTTCTTCACCAGATCGAACCAGAACAAAGACATCCGGGTCAGCGTTTTTCCCTTACCGGGGATTCCGGTGGGAAGGACCACGTCAAAAGCAGAGATTCTATCGGTGGTGACGATCAAAAGCTTGTCGTCGAGGTCATATACGTCCCGCACCTTGCCTCGTGCAAAAAGTGGATATTCACTTAGGTTGGTTTCCATTAAAGCTTGTTCCATTACACCTCCGATGATTTTAAAACTACCTTACTCTAAACTATAAATTCTGAGCTTTAACTCAAGAGAAATTTTTAATGGCGGGATAAATTCCCGCCATGATGAGATCTTAACCAAATCATAGGGCAGGACATTCAGTCCCGCCTGTGTTTACTCTTTCACAATGGCACGATGGTCTTTTATCTCGATCTTCCCTTCCGCAAAAAGCTGAATTACCCTGGAATACGCTTCATGCTCGTACGGAAGAACCCTCTGCTGCAGGATTTCCGGGGTATCATTACTGGAAACCGGCACACACTTCTGGTAGAGAATGGGACCGTGATCATAGACCTCATCCACTGTATGCACTGTCACCCCGGTGACTTTCACCCCCGACTCTATCACCGCTTCATGTACGTAAATGCCATACATCCCCTTCCCTCCGAAAGCGGGCAGCAGGGCAGGATGAATGTTTATTATCTTGTTCTTGTATTCTCTTATCACCGTGGGCGCGATCATCTTCATATAGCCTGCCAAAATCACCAGATCGGTCTCGTTCTCCTTGAGAACGGAGAGCAGTTTCTGATCGAACTCCTCCGGTGTGGCGAATTGCTTGTGGCTTAGGTGAATGTCGGGAATATTGTGATTTCGTGCACGTTCCAATGCTCCGGCTTTGCTGTTGTTGCTTATCACCGCTTTGATCTGAGCTTCAAGCTTACCAGCTTCAATGTTGTCTATTATTGCCTGGAGATTAGTGCCGCCACCGGAGGCCAAAACGATCAGGTTTAGTTTTTTCATATCAAGAATCTCCTCTTTGTCATTCTGATCCCGCCGAAGGCGGGAGAAGAATCTCAGCTTTTTTAGGTCTAGCGTGTCGAAGCCTGCTCGATTTCATTGGTCTTGATAACTCAATCCTGCGGGTCCGTTTTTTTGCAAAAGTCATTCAGTTCCGCCAATTTGTCCGTTAATGTCTTTTCTAATCCCAACTCGAATAAAAAGTTAAACCTATCCATTACATACCACAAGAAAAGGCATAGATGCACAAGAACATTTCGTAAACCCTTTTCCGCTGGAACTAACAGAAAATGAATGTGACCCTCTGAATCCGAAACATAGGAATTTGAACTTCTTATTTTACTGTGCGTATAATTAGAGCTTTCCCAATAAAAAGAGCGATACAACATAACATGTAACAAATCTTTGTCTATATCCGTTACTAGATCAAACACTTTTTTACCAGCAAACTTGCTAACTTTCTTGCATTCATCTCCAGTTTTAGGTATTTCTTTTTGAATCTCGTCTAACTCTTTAAGAAGTTTAGTCTTATACTCATCTCCGTCTTCAAGGATTTTAACTACTTTCTCCAAGCTTTCTTTGCGATCAATCGCATCATATTTAATAAAAGCCTGTGCCTTTTCCTCCGCATTCTCTTTGTCTTTAATAATGTATAGAGCCCAGAGTGCCGCCTCAAAGTTGACTCTCGCTAAAATTAAAGCATCCTCTGTATAGCCACTTTTACACAATAGCAAAGCGGCTTTAGTGGTTTTATAGCTCTTGGCAAATAGAAAGCTAAGCACATATCCTTTTGCTCCGAGTTCCTCCTTGGCTATCCTCTTCTTTACACATTCAGCTTGCAAATTATTCGCACATACCAGAAAAGAAGAAGCTAGGTCAAAATATTTTTTGTGCTTGTTAAGAACGTATTCTTCCCATTTTTTGTCATCTAATTCTATATTCATATGCCTTTCCTCCACACAGACTTCAAGTCATGCTACTATATTACTGTGCCTGCCAAGTCCCCTGACCTAGCAAGCATTAATCTCCGTTGAGTCGGGGAACCCGACGAGAATCGAATGACCTCTCCCCCTCCTGCGGATCTTCGATGTCCCCCTCTCCTTGTCAAGGAGAGAGGGATAAAAGGGGGTGAGGTAAAATATGTAGCGGAAGGCTTCAGCCTTCCACCTATGGAGGTCTTCCTTCGACAAGCTCAGGACAAGAAAGACCTCCGCTACATTTTTTTGTGCCTGCTAAGTCCCCTGACCTGGCAGGCTTAGTCTGTCGAGTCGGGGGACGCAACGAGCTTAGAATCATCATTCGGTTGCCTTCTGTAACTTCAGCTTCTTCAAGTCCATATATGCCAAAGTCCACAAGGAATCGATGTAAGTTCCCCAAAGGGCAGAGGCCACGCCGATGTAAACCAATCCCACTATCACTCCCAAAAAGATTCCCAGGAACAGACTAAGCAAGCCCAGAGCCACAAAAGGCAGAGCCAGAAGCAGCCCCACGGTCACGAATCCCAGCACGTAAACCATGGTGCTGCCTATGCCGATCAATCCCACCACCAGCGAGTGTACTACATTGCTTTTCAACATCTCCCACCCGTCTGCGAGTGAATCGAAAACTCCCTTCCCCTCGATCACGCACGCTCTGGTGGCATATAGATCAACCAGGATGATCCCCAGAAACAGCAGCAGGAACAACGGAAACAAAATAATTCCGGAAACCAGACCAATGAGCTTCAAGGTGAAAATCAATGCTAGGAAAGGTCCCAGGGTTACCAGGGCCGACATCAAGAGGAAGATCAACACCATAATGCTGATTCCCAGAATCCTCCAGAAGTTCTTGATACCCGCATTCCATCCATCCCGCAGGTTGGGATTCTCCCCGTTTTCTATACGCCAGACGCAGTGAATCAGTCCGCCCTGTGAGATCAGATACATGATCAAAAACAGCAGAAAAACCACGAATCCAACCAATATCAGAAGTATGATCGCTCCCATAAGCGCACCGCTTATGTAATCACCCACCGGCAGTCTGATCTTATCCGGCAGATTACCCACCCAACCACCACCCCCCGACCCGAACTCCAGGAAGAATCCGAAAACCCAGAGATATTTGAACTTCCACATGATGTCCAAGGCTCTCTTAACTAATCCTCCATAGTCCATAGAAACCTCCTTGCTCGCGTAGCCCCGCTTTTTGTGGGGCCAGAGGCATAAAGCTTTTGATAAGCGTCTTTACATTATCTGTAGGTCGAATATGGTCGAAGAACTATTCGTCTCAACCTGGCTTTGTCCGAAAGCCCCGCTTCCGGCGGGATTTTCAACTTAACTAAGGAGAAGGGGAGCAAAGGGAGTGAGGTTAAAGCCAGGGCAGATATTTTTCTAATTCATAATTGCTGACATGAATTCGATACCGGTCCCATTCCACCTTTTTGTTGGCTATAAGGGAGTGAAAGATATGGTCTCCCAATGTCTCCTGTGCGAATCGACTCTTTTCGAACTCCCGGACAGCCTCCTCCAGCGATCCGGGCAGGCAGTCGATGTTCAGCTCCTTTCTTTCCTTATCAGAGAGCTTAAAGATATCCACCTCCACCGGCAGGGGAGGTTCCGTCTTTTCCTCTATTCCTTTCAAGCCGGCTGCCAGCATCATGGCAAAGGCTAAATAGGGATTGCAGGCCGGATCGGGAGAGCGAAGCTCTATCCGGGTGGCTTTCTCTTTTCCGGGTTTATACTCCGGCACCCGTACCAAAGCAGAGCGATTGCGGGTTCCCCAGCAGATGTATGCCGGCGCCTCAAATCCGGGGACCAGCCGCTTGTACGAATTGACCCACTGGCTTAAGATCAGGCATATCTCCTTAACGTGACGGAAGAGCCCGCCGATATAGTATTTCGCCTCTCCAGATAAATGGTATTTTTTCTCTTCCGGATCATAGAATATGTTTCTGTTGTTTTCAAACAGGGACTGATGGACGTGCATGCCGGAGCCGTTTTGACCGAAAATCGGTTTGGGCATGAAGGTGGCGTAGTATCCTTCCCGCAGTGCCAGTTCCTTAACCGTGAGACGATAGAACATGACCATGTCCGCCATAACCAAAGCTTCCTGATACCTTAAGTCTATCTCGTGCTGAGAAGGTGCCACCTCGTGATGGGTGCACTCCACCGGTATGCCCATGGTTTCAAGAGCCGAAGAGGCTATCTTTCGCATTCTGGTTCCCGCACTTACCGTGCTGTAGTCGAAATATCCACCTTCATCCAAAGGAGTGACATCGTCCTTTCGGGGAAAATAGAAGTATTCCAGCTCCGGTCCGCAAAAGAAACCCCATCTTTTCTCGGCGGCTTTGGCTAATACCCTTTTAAGCACGTACCGGGGATCACCCACAAAGGGGGTTCCATCCGGTTTCAGGACGTCACAGATGAAAAGCGCCACCTTCTCGTCATTCACCGTCCAGGGCAGGATGCGAAAGGTCTTCAAATCCGGCATGGCAACCAGATCGCTCTCCTGAATGCGCACGAACCCCTCTATGGACGATCCGTCAAATCCCTGTCCCTCGTCCAAAACGTGTTCTATCTCGCCCCGGGTGATGGACATCCCCTTCAACTGGCCCAAAATGTCGGTAAACCACAGGCGGATGTATTTCACCTTGTTCTCGTCAATTAAGGCTAAAACCTCATCTTTGGTTTTGGTCATGACACTTCACCTCACAGGGGAAATGGTGGATGGTTTTGGTGTTCCTTCAATGGAATTTAAAACAACGATAGCCGATCTCTGAAGATCAAACATCATAATAAAGCGATATCTCATAGGGGTGAGGTCTGTTTCTCACCTCGTTGTATTCCATGTTCAGCTTGTAATCGATCCAGACATCAAGAATATCCTCGGTGAATACACCACTCTCAAGCAGAAACCGGTGATCCTCTCTTAATGCATCCAAAGTCTCCTTTAAAGTGGTGGGAATCGATGCGATCTTGTCTTTTTCTTTTGGAGGCAGGGCAAAGACGTTTTCGTCGATAGGACCGAATCCGGCTTTGGTGGGATCGATCTTCTTCTTGATCCCGTCTATCCCCGCCATCAGTTGTGCCGCCAAGGCTAAATAGACGTTGCAGGTGGCGTCAGGGGGCCGGAACTCCATTCTTTTTTCCGCCGGCTTCTGGGCATACTTGGGAATGCGAATGGCGGCGCTACGGTTGGCCAGGGAGAAAAACAGCTTCACCGGAGCCTCAAATCCGGGAACCAACCTCTTGAAGGAGTTGGTGCTGGGATTGGTTAATGCCAGAAGAGCGCCCCCGTGGGTCAAAAGCCCGCCGATGTAATACAGAGCCAGCTTGCTCAAACCGGCATAGCCTTTCTTATCATAAAACAGGGGCTTGTCTTTTTTGAAGAGATGCTGGTGAAAATGCATGCCGTTTCCCGCCTCGTTATACAACGGCTTGGGCATGAAGGTGACCGTGTGGCCGTGTTTTCTTGCCACCATCTTGACCACGTACTTGATCCACATGGTAATGTCACCCATGTTGGTCAGGGTATCGTCCAGTATCTCGATCTCGGATTGTCCCGGACCTCCCACCTCGTGGTGATGATACCTGACCGGTATCCCCCCCTCCTCCACGGTCTTGACCATCTCGGCTCGCACGTCGAAAAGGGCATCCAGTGGGGGAATGGCATGATAGCCGCCGTGGGTGGGGATCTTGTGACCCAGATTCTTGCCTTCCCGCAGCTCGGAATTCCAGTCTGCCTCGTTGGAGTCTATGATGTAGGAGGCCATGTTTATGTCATTCTTGTAGGCTATGCTGTCGAAGATGTAAAACTCAAACTCCGTAGCCCAGAGGCTTCGATCGGCGATGCCCGTTTTGACCAGATACTCTTCGGCTTTGCGGGCGATTGCCCTCGGCTCCCTTTTATAAAGCTCCAGGGTATCCGCCTCTGCCGAGTCGCAGATGAAGCTCAGGGTGGGCATGTCCCAGAACGGATCCAGCTTGGCGGTCTTAACGTCCGGAAGCAGAACCATATCGCCCGATTCGACAGACTTAAACCCGGGAGTGGAGGCTCCGTCATAGGGTATGCCTCTTTCGAACATGTCCATATTCAACTGGCTTTTGGGCAGGGAGAGATGATGCCACCTCCCGAAAAGGTCGATGAATTTCAGATCGATCATCTCTATTTTCTTTGCCCTGGCAAATTTTATGGCTTCCTCGGGATTCCTAAACAACTCTTCCTCCGTTTCAAGAATTAAAGGGGTCGGCCAATTCTAAAAACCAAAATTAATACAAGGAACAAGAAAAGTCAATCTAAATGAAGAGAGAATTTTCAGGGAGAAAAAAGAGGACCTGCCCTTTGGTTGAGATCGAGTGAGATGGTGAAATTTCTGCCTGTAGGTCGGATATGTCTGCCAGCCATGGTCCGTAGGACTATCAGAAAAATATATTTTGTCCGAAAGTCCTTCGGACATTTCGGGCTTGCGATTATTTCCTAATCCCCCTCACTCTGACTCTCTCCCCCAGGGGAGAGAGGATTCCCCACCCTTGTCCGCCAAAGACTGGGGATGGTTGGGATCAAGGGAGAAGGAAGAATCCTAAACCCGCATACAAATCAAAAAACTGACTTGGCTCGTAGGTGCTTGTGCACCCACCGGTTGCTCGCCTGAATACGAAGTTGTGGTCAGCCTCTGCGAATAACGAAAACCTTCTTGTTGAGAAACGTAATCCAATTCCCGGTACCAAGCTGTAACCGGTCATTTGGCCCTTTGTGCTGGATACTCCCACGTAGGTTCTTTTATTCTCCATTGAATAGACCCCTAATCCGAATTTGACGAAGGGAGAAAAACCCTTTGCTTTGTCGAAGTATTTTACGTACAGGTTCCCCCGGATGAAACCCCAGTCTACGTAAGTCCAGGATCGATGCCAGGAACTGTAATAGACTCTCTGGTGATCGAACTGTGCCCAATGAAGATCAAAGCCCAAAGCCCAATTCGAAGGGAATTGAAGCTCCATCCCTCCTGCCCAGTGAGGACCGATTTTGGCAATATTGGAAAATTTACCCACCGGGTAAGAACTTCCGCCCGCCAGAAAAACACTTAATCTGCTATGCGAATCAGAGGCAAAACCGGAGCTGGTTGAAAACAGGATCGCGAGAAAAACGAATACGGTTAGAAGACTTCTTCTTCCAAGATTGCCAGATGAGATATTGTCGTTTGAATACCGCATATGTTATATGCTCCAAATCCTTTTTGTGCCATGTCGAGCAGTCGCTCTTTTTGCCTTAGATCTCTCAGTAGCTGTCCTAAGTTTTTTGCCTTCCCCAATGATTCTACGGTATAAACCACTTTTTGCCTTTGAGCAAATTCAAAATTCTGGGAGGCGAAAGTGCCGATTAAGGGGAAAAGAACCATCATGGGCAAGCCCAGACCGACTGCCCAGTTGGTTCTCTCGTGAGAAGCGGCTACGAAAACGTCCAGATGAGGAACGAGCTGAACGGCTCTTTGCGTGTCTTCCTGTCTGGTCTTTCTGCCAACCAACATCAGATCGAATTCCTCGTTTCGTTGCGAGCTTTTTCCCCTATCTTCGACCATCTTTATCCCCCAACTTCTTGCTTTGCTCCTCACCCGCTCAAGCTTACGGGGATTAGTCCCGCAGAAGATGATAGCTTTCATCTTTTTTTGAATAACCGACTCAGCACCGAGCATGATCTTCTCCATATGCTCTTTGGGATACGCCCCGGAGGTGAAAAACCCTATGGTCAAAGGTTGACCCGATCTTATCCTTTTTAACCGTTCCTGGAAAGTCTTCTCTGCGTTCTGCACCAGAGGCGGCTCGATCATCAACCCGCAGACCATAATTGTATTCTCCTCCGCACCCTGGACGATCAGCCTCTCTTTAGTCTCATCCAGCGGAACCAGTATCCTCTCCACTCCCCGGATGCCACACTCCACAGGTACGGCGATCTCCCCATGCACGTACCATACCCGGCAGACGCCTGCTAAAGCTTTTGCTATAATGGGATGATCCACCAGGCAAATCCCCGCAAAATCTTTATATGTTTTTTTCAAATCCCTTCCCAACAATTTCGTGGCCAATGAATCTTCTGATCTTTTTTGCGATCTCTTGCGGATGAAGTTATAGAATCTGGTATGAAGCCCTCCTTTCCCGCTGATGCTGTAAAGCCAGGCTACAAATTTCCAGGAAAGAAGGGAAAGCCCTTTGCTTTCCTGAAAAACCGTTCGGCAAATCAGATCCGGATGTTTCTCCTTCAGCAGATTAACCAAACTGTCCAGATAACTGGGATGCCCTCTCCCGATGTCGGAGTATAGGGCGACTATCATCTTATTGACATCTGAACTGTCTATCGTTTTTTCTGTAATTCTGTTTTTCATTTTTCAATCAAGATTCTAAACCATGCTTAAGATAAGAAAAAAGAGGACAATAGGAAAGGATATGAAGACGCAAAACAATAAATCTTGTTCAGAACCTGTATTCCACTCTTGCCATCCATTTACTCATATGGCTCAAAGAATTCTCAGCATAGGCGTCAAAATATATTCGTTCATGATAAGATAATCCCAAGCCTTGATAGTAATAAGACTTAGAGGAAGTAGAAAAACCTGTCTCGGTCTCGTATCTTCTTGCTTCGAATTCTCCACCAAACCTGATCTTGATTGCTTTCTCCAGGACAAATTCCACCCCAATAGGAAAGCTGAGCTTGTAGGAGTTGACGGTTTTCTTTATTTTGGATTCCCCAAAATTATCAACACTGTAAATTATGGAATCACCCAACATACGCAAATTTGATTCCTCCGACCATCGGTGATGATCCAGCTTATCCCGATCCCAGTAGCTTTTACATGCCACCCCCAAAGTGCAGGCTCCATCCAGATCGTTTGCCAGAACATCTGCAATGTCCAGTATGTTGAAAGCAAAACGCGTCTCGAATCCCATGCCCAGCATGAGACTAAAACCCTCATCTTCATAGTTCATAGACGAGTAGCCCTGGTTCAACGTGGAGTAGTCCGGGGAGGAAAATGAGGTATCCCGCGACTGTTCAGACCAGGATAACATTTTCTCTTGGTATGAACCGCCAAACAATAACACCAGAATTGTTTTTTCTGTGAGGTCACGCTTAAAATTGACATCTAATCCCAACGCCCAATCCTTCACTGGTCCGCTGGAGCAACTCCAGTTTATCCGGTTGTCACTTGATGTGTCTGGTGCAAAACCCATCAGATTATATTCTCTTGCTGAAGAAGACCTTTTGGTGTAACTTAATCTTTCGTAATAAAAGGTGAAATCCAGGGTCTTCTCCTTCCAAGAATCGAAAAATACACCAAAACTCATCCGCTGTGCATCTGGAGAATCGTCAGAATGACTTCCATACTCACTTATAGACTCAGATATTAGATCGTCTGAGGCATTACTGCGTTTTATGTTAGCTGAATAAGTTTCATAATCCCGTCGATGGTAGTTTTTCAAGTACACGAAATCAACTCCCGCCAACAAGGAAGATGAAAGCCTTCTGGAATATATAGCTTTGAAATTGACAATGCTTTCCTTGTAGGACTCATCTTTGGAATCTGTGGTGATGGTATATTGATCAAAATAATCCTTACGGTCGGTATATTTAGGATGATCTTCACTGGTGGAAGATTTTATTTCGCTCACTAAAGCCAGGTTGCCGAGATCGGGTATGGGAAGGACTAAACCTACCAAGCCTGTCTGCTTATTGGTGATTTGCGGGGCGATTCGCAGTTCGGTTCTGCCTAACAGATTGTTCTGTCCGAAAACCCTGACCCGCTTAACCAGGGAAAGATAGGCTGGATTTCGATATATGTCGGTGTATTCGTCCCTCACCACTCCAGATAGCTCGTCCCCAAACCCCATTATTCGTATGGAGTGTCCTATGTACCCAAAAGTGTTTGCCGCAGAGACAAATAGAAACAACACAATTGATATGCAACAAACCGCATTTTTCATTATCCCTCCCAGATAAATTTTATTTTCAAATTAAATTGAAAAATTCTTTATTATGTATTGTGAAATTTTCTACATC
>CAYOSZ010000029.1:0-11206 GCA_964406715.1 uncultured Ignavibacteria bacterium
ATTTCTTTTTGGGATGCTCCGGAGCTTTATAAAGTTTACTTTCTTCCCACCTTTTCTGCCATTTGGATTCGATCTCTTTGAATGGGTATCCTTTCACTTGTTACCTCTGCTTAATCTGATTGATCTTGAATTATCGATTGGTTAAGTTGCCGGCGCAGGCTGACTTCGTCCCGAGGGACTCAGCCCGAGGGAAGCCTGCGGCTACAAGCATGAAATCAGGGATAAAGCCTATATATGGTACGCGGGAACGGGATGGACTCTCTAATGTGTGAAAGCCCACACAGCCAGGTCACTACCCTTTCCACTCCCAGACCGAAGCCGGAATGAGGCACCGATCCATATTTCCTAAGATCCAAATACCATCCGTAAGCATCCTGGGGCAGCTTCTCTTCCTCTATTCTCTTTTTCAGGCTCTCGTAGTCATCGTTTCTCTGTGACCCTCCGATGATCTCCCCATAACCTTCGGGAGCCAAAAGATCCGCGCACAAGACCACGTCCTCTCTTTGGGGATTGGGTTTCATGTAAAATGCTCGGCAAACTTTAGGATAGTTGTATACGAACACCGGACGATCAAACATCTTGGTTAAGATGGTCTCGTCGGTTCCCCCGAAGTCCGAGCCCCACTTGATATCGGTTCCAGCCTTCTGAAGTCTCTCCACTGCCTCATCATATGATATGCGAGGAAACGGCTTTTGGACCTTTTCCAGAGCTGAAACATCCCTTTCCAGCTCCTTCAGTTCGTTCTGGCATTTTTGCAAAATCCAGTCCACGAAATACACCGTCAAGTCTTCCTGCAGATCCATGTTCTCTTCATTATCATAGAAGGCCTCTTCCGCCTCTATCATCCAGAATTCGGTCAGGTGCCTTCTGGTCTTTGATTTCTCTGCCCTGAAAGTGGGGCCGAAGCAGAACACTTTGCCGAAAGCAGCTATGGCGGCTTCCAGATACAACTGGCCGGTCTGCGCCAGATAAGCCTTTCCCTCACCTAAATACTGGGTCTCAAACAGCGTGGTGGTGGTCTCACCTACCGCACCGGTCAGGATGGGAGTGTCAATCAACACGAAATTATTATCGTAAAAAAACTTCCTTATCGCCCAGATCAGTTCGTTCCTCACCTTCAGGATGGCTCGTGGTCGTTTCGATCTCAAATGCAGGTGCCGGTGATCGAACAAGAAGGTGGACCCGTGAGATTTGGGCGTTATCGGATAATCCTGAGCAACTTGAACTATCTTCACGTCTGAAAGGGTCAACTCATAGCCGCCGGGGGCTCTTTTGTCTTCTCTCACCGTCCCGGTCACCTCGACGGAGGATTCCTGGGTAAGCTGGTCGTAAAGATCAAATACCGTATCCTCCACTTCACCTTTGACCATCACCCCCTGGATGATGCCGGTCCCGTCTCGTATCCACAGGAAGTGAATCTTTCCTTTGGAGCTTTTATTGTATAGCCAACCTTTGACGGTTGCCTTCTTCCCTTCCAGTTTGGCGATGTCCACAATGTAACTGAAGTTCATTTCAGGTCGTTAGTTTTAAGTGATCGGTTTTTATTCTATCGTCTGCCGTCCACCATATGTATGGCTATTTTCGGCTCTTTGTGAATAATAAAATTTATCATGGCGTTCACTATGCTGATGAGAAGTGCCGCCCAGAAAGCCTTCCAGAAACTGGCGATCTCAAAACCCGACACCAATCCGGCAACCGCATAGAGAAGAAAAGCATTGATGATAAGGGTGAAAAGACCCAGGCTGAAAAGATTTATGGGCAAAGTCAAAAGCAAAAGAAATGGTCTGAAGAAGGCGTTCAGAATACCCAGCACCAAAGCTGCAAACATTAAAACCTTCATATTTTCGACGTAGATCAAACCAAACAAATTAGCCACGATGAAAATTGAAACGGCCGTGACAAGCCATTTTATCAACAAGGCTTTCATCTTATCCCTGCTATCCTCGATTGCTATCTAAGAAACATGAGATTTTATTTCCAGGTCGTCATAATCTGGCGAACCCTTTACCGCCACGGTCCAGTCCGTAAACTTATTTACGATCTTTCTTTTCACCTCTTCTATCCAGAGCAGCTTACCCTGGTTCAACTTTATCTTCAGGGTCAAAGGTGAATCCAGAAGGTAAACTCCCCACCTGCTCTGAGAAAAAAGATTTTGTCCGTTCTCCTCAGGTTTTGAACATAACGTAAAAGCGCCCTTGTAACCCGATCTTTCAGCCTCATCTTGAACATATCGGTCATATCTTCCGAAAGGATAAGACAAGAAGTCCACACTTTTACCCAACTTGTCTTCCAAAGTTTCTTTTGATCTTTTCAGTTCATAACCCACGAATCGCCTGGGGATCTTGGTCAGGTCCGGATGATTGACGGTATGCGAGCCGAAGTCAAATCCTGCAGCAGACAGCTCCAGTATCTGCTCCCAGGTTAAATGCCTTTCTTTTTTCCTTCCCCAGCCATAATCCCACTTGCCATATTTTCCGACATACCCGGTGATCACAAATACGTGAGCAGTCAAACCGAACTTCTGCAGGATGGGGAAAGCATTTAAGTAGAAATCCTGGTAAGCGTCATCGAATGTTAAAGCCAGCCTCTTTTCACTTCCCACTTCACCCGGGTTGAATACCTCATCTAACCTAACCGCTTTGTAGCCTTGCTCGTGAATAAATCTTATCCCTCTTTGGAATTGTCCGACCCTCTGTCGGGTAATACTCAACTCAAAGCGGTCACTTACCTGATGATAAGTCAATACGGGGAATGTTGTATGGTGACGTTTTTTAAACTGAATCCTCCATAGAATGTAAAAGAACCCCCACGGTGCTATCATCAGGATGGTTAACCATAAAATCCCGGACATGGTTCTTAAGATTAACAAGAATGATTAACCGCTTCCTCCTCAAGGAAGTTAATCTCTATAGCTTATTCCAGTCAACCTGATTCAATGCATTCTTTTCCATGGGACCTAATACCACTGCCGATAACTTATCGGGGTCAAGAAATTCACGAGCCACCTCGGTTATGTCTTTAGCTTTTATCTTATTTATGGCGTTAATGGTATTATCCGCATCCAGATACTTGTGCAGAAGCAACTCGGATCGAGCCAGCCGGTTCATCCGGTGGGAAGTGCTTTCCAGCGCCAGCATCAGATTACCCTTCAGTTGGTACTTAGCATGGGAGAGCTCGTCTTTTGTGAGACTGTCTTTCTTAAATTTCCGGACCTCCTTCAAAACTAAATCTATCACCCGAAGGATGTTGCTTTTATGAGTGCCCATGTATATTCCCAAAACACCGGTATCTTCGAAGAAATCGATGAAAGAATAAATGCTGTATGCCAGCCCCAATTTCTCTCTTATGCTCTGAAAAAGACGAGAACTCATCCCTCCTCCCAGGATATTGCTTAACACCAATACCGCATATCTTCTCTTATCCCGATAAGGAAATGTGGGAACTCCCAGGCTGATGTGGGTTTGGGCGGTTTTTTTCTTTACCACTATACGGTTCCGTTCAACCCGGTGAGGGATCGAGTCGGCCTGGTCCGTGTGAATGCCTGATTTAAACCTGAATTTGTTTCTTATCTTGCCAAGTAAATTCTCATGTCTGAGGTTACCCGAGGCGGCGATTACCATGCGGGAGGAAGTGTAGTTGCTTTTCATGAAATCGAGCAGTTTACCTCTGGACAGCTTAAGCACACTTTCAGTGCTTCCTATGATCGGCCTTCCCAAAGGATTTTGTTTCCACATGGTGCTCATTAGATAATCATGTACCAAATCTGCCGGTGAATCTTCCAGCTCCTTAATCTCAGAGAGTATCACCTCTCTCTCCTTCTCCAGATGAGAGGGATTAAAAAGGGGATATTTTAGAATGTCGGATAGAACGTCCACGGCCTTGTCTATATGTTCGTCCAGCACCCGGGCAAAATAGCAGGTATGTTCCCGACCGGTAAAGGCATTCAATGATCCCCCCACGGATTCGAGGGAGGAGGCGATTTCCCTTGCCGTCCGTCTTTTGGTTCCCTTAAACAGCATATGTTCGATGAAATGAGAGGCTCCCGCCTCGTCGTTTTTCTCGTCGCGGGAGCCGACATCCATCCACGCTCCAATGGTAACGGAACGGACATAATCTATTCTTTCGGTAACCAACCTGATGCCGTTTCCCAAAACCGTCTTTTGGTATAACTCTTTCAAGTTGATTTCCCTTTCCTGAATGGCAGAATTAGCATAACTGAAGAAGTCTTTAACTTCCCCGGGTAATACCAAGGGCTTGAAGGATCAAAAAGAGGAGCCTATCTTCTTTGGGGTTTCGAGGAAAGACATGCCTTTCGGGACAGCCTGATTTTTCCCTCCGCATCTATTCCTATTATCTTGACCTTTACCTCATCCCCCAGGCTCAGGACGTCCTCCACCTTGTTGACCCTATGAGTATCCAGTTCCGATATATGGACCAGACCATCCTGTCCGGGAATTATCTCTACAAAAGCTCCGAAGGGGGTGATTCTTTTCACCTTGCCCAGGTATTCTTTACCCAGTTCCGGTTCCTCGATCAATCGCAGGATGAGCTCATGCGCCATCTCCCCTGCTTTTTGATCCACGGAGGCGATGAAGACGGAACCGTCATCCTCGATGTCGATTTTGGCACCGCTCTGCTCGATTATGCTCCTGATCATCTTTCCGCCCGGGCCAATGATCTCGCCGATCTTCTCCGGTTTCACCTTGATGATTATGATCCGGGGCGCATAGGCTGAAAGCTCCGCCCTGGGTCTGGCGATGGTTTGCTCCATTATGTCCAGGACGCGTAACCTGGCATCCTTGGCCTCTTTTAAGGCCTGTTCCATTAGCGCCAGATCGATCCCGGCTATCTTGACGTCCATCTGAAAGGCGGTAATGCCCTGGCGTGTTCCGGTCACCTTGAAATCCATGTCTCCCAGATGATCCTCCACCCCCAGGATGTCTGTTAAGATGGCATGCCTGTCCTCTTCCTTGATCAGCCCCATGGCGATTCCCGCCACCGGTGCCTTTATCGGCACGCCCGCATCCATCAGAGAAAGCGTTCCGCCGCAGACCGTGGCCATGGAGGAGGAACCGTTCGATTCCAAGATATCCGATACTATGCGAACCGTATAAGGGAAAGCCTCATCGTTGGGGATCACCGGCTGGATGGCTCTTTCCGCCAGCGCCCCGTGACCTATCTCCCTTCTTCCCGGCCCCCGGATGGGCTTGATCTCCCCCACGCTAAAAGGGGGAAAGTTATAATGAAGCATGTAGCTTTTGGTCGATTCGCCCTCCAGATCGTCGACCCTCTGCTCATCTATCTTGGTCCCCAGGGTTGTAACCGCCAGAGACTGGGTTTGTCCACGGGTGAAGATGGCCGATCCGTGAGTACGTGGCAGTAAACCCACCTCGCAGGTGATGGGCCGAACCTCCGAGACGCCTCTCCCGTCGATCCTTTTCCCTTCCTCAAGGATCATCTGACGCATGTCCTTCTTTTCTAGATCCTCTAAGATGGCCTTGATTTTTCTCTCGGTTTCGGGGAACCTCTCCAGAAGCTCCAGCGTCACCGAGTCCAAGAGCGCTTCAAGTTTCTCCTGCCTCTCCAACTTCTCAGGGCTGCGGTTAGCCTCCTTGATCTTCTCCAGCCCCAGTGCGGTAACCGCCTCCACCAGTTCCGGATCTCTGAGAGGAACCTCCACTTCCGGCTTGGGCTTGCCCAGCTTGGCCTTTAGTTCCTCCTGCAACCCGATTATCTGTTTGATCTTCTCATGTCCAAACTGTAGCGCGGAGAGGAGGTCGCCTTCCGAAACCTCGTGACATTCTCCCTCCATCATGTTGACGAACTCCTTGGTTCCTGCCACCACCAAATCCATGTCGCTCTGCTCCAGCTCCGAGAAGGTGGGGTTGATCACCAGTTCTCCGTTCAATCTTCCGATGCGCACGGCCCCCACCGGGTGATGAAAGGGTATGGGGGATATGCTCAAGGCGATAGAGGCGCCGATGAGCCCCAGCGCATCTGCATCGTTTTCCTGATCCGACGAGAGAACCAACACCATGATCTGTACTTCTTTGGAATACCCTTCCGGAAAAAGCGGCCTCAATGTCCGATCAATCAACCGGGCGCTTACCGTCTCCTTTTCGCTGGGTCGACCTTCCCTTTTGAAAAAACCTCCCGGGATTTTTCCGGCAGCGTAAGCTTTCTCCCGGTAATCGACGAACAAGGGGAACCAGTCTCGTTCCTCGTCGATCTCCTTTGCCTCGACTGCGGTGGCCAAGATCACGGTATCACCCAAGCGTACTGTGGCGGAACCGTGAGCCTGTCTGGCTACCTTCCCCGTTTCCACGGTCAGGGTCTTACCCTCCAAGTTTATTTCTAATCTCGCTTCCATACCAAAAACTCCTATTCCAGCAGAATGTTGCGATCACCATGTGTAGACATGACGTTAACTTTCAGCTTGCATTCTATATATTCTATTTCCTCAAACCCAATTCCTCGACTATCTTTCGATAACCATCCAGATCTGTATCCTTCAAATAATCCAAAAGTCTCCTTCTTTTGCCCACCAGTTTCATCAGACCTCTACGGGAGCTGAAGTCCTTGGTGTTTTTTTTTAGGTGTTCGGTCAGCTCGTTGATCCTTTCGGTGAGCAGGGCAATCTGGACTTCGGGTGAACCGGTATCCTTATCGTGCATCCGATACTCCTTTATCAATCTCTCCTTTTTGTTCCGAGCCAGTGGCAAGATATCCTCCTTTTTGATTCTTTCAACTCAATTTGAACGATTTATCCCAAACAACTCTTTGATTCTTTTTTCGTCTGACCTCAACTGATCCTTTAACTGTTCCGGATCGGTGAAGTTCTTGGATTCCCTGATCCACCTCTCCACGAAAAGCTCCACTTTAAGTTCACTCAGATATTTTTGTATGCCGAACAGATGAACCTCCACCGAATGCGTGTTATCTTTGAACGTGGGTTTGGGCCCAACGTGCATCATCCCAGGGTAGATATTGCCCTTAAGTTGCGCTTTTACGCTGTAAACCCCGTCTGGAGGCAGAAGCTTTCTGGGGGGAACATCCAGATTAAGGGTGGGATATCCCAAACTTTTTCCTCTCCCCTTCCCTCTTGTTACCTTGCCAGTAAGGGGGTAGGGATGCCCTAACATATTTATGGCCTTGGCAAAATCTCCAGTTTTCATTTCTTTTCTGATTCGGGTGCTGCTTACCCTTATCCCCTCCACCTGCATGG
Organism: uncultured Ignavibacteria bacterium; assembly: GCA_964406715.1. GTDB lineage: Bacteria > Zixibacteria > MSB-5A5 > MSB-5A5 > SM1-73 > SM23-73-3. The sequence continues at coordinate 7,226 of CAYOSZ010000029.1, forward strand.
CAAAAACCACCTCCACATCGAAGCCGTATTCCAAGGCAGTTCGCTTCAAAAGATCGATTCTTCCGGCCCTTTCCTTTCCGAAGGCATGATCGTCTCCCACCACCAGATGCCCCACCTTCAGTTTCCTGACCAGTATCTTCTCCACAAACTCCCCTGCAGAGTATCCTCTCAATTGCTCATCAAAGATCATCACCACCGTCTCTTCCACTCCCAGACCCTCCAAAAGCTTAAGCTTTTCTTCTAGGGTGGTCAGAAGCAGAGGAGCATCGTCTGGAGAAACCACACTCTGAGGATGGGGTTCGTAGGTGACCACCACCCCGATTTTTCTTCTTTCCCTGGATTTCTCGACAAGCCTCTTTATTATGGTCTTATGTCCCAGATGCACCCCGTCAAAACTTCCCAGGGTCACCACCGGCATGTCAAATGCCTGAAAATCGACTTTTCTAATGTCGAAACAAACGTGCATAAGGTTATTTTTAAACTCCCTATATCACCCGAATGTATTCAATCAAGTTGTTTTTGTAATCCAGATCCAGAAATTTGGCGGCCGAATCCAGCGCCTTGCCGACGGCGATGATTTCTCTTTGACCATTCTTTATGGAGATGGTTTGATTTCGCTTGAAATCTGCTTCGATTGATGATACCGATGAGGAGACCAGGGGAGCTCCATTCTGAATCCTTTCCGTAAAACCCTCCTTGACTACCACCGAGGGGAAATGAGCTAAAGTCTTCTCAATGGGAATCAGAATCTGGGTGAGCCTACCTTCATCTTGAATACAGGAGATATCTTGCAGGCTCAACGCATCTTTGAGTTCGAACGGGCCGACCCGCGTTCGACGAAGAGAAATAAGATATGCTCCGCATCCCAGTTTTTGCCCTATATCGTGAGCTAAGCTCCTGATATAAGTCCCCTTGGAACAACTGACCGTTATTCTGACATCAGGCATTTTGACGTCCATGATCTTTATATTTGTTATCTCAACCTCTCTTTTTTTTCTCTCCACCTCTTTCTTCGCCCTGGCGTACTGATATAGCTTCTTCCCCTTATATTTTATGGCAGAGTACATAGGAGGAATCTGCCAAATTATTCCCTTGAACGATTCAACAACTTTCCTTAACTCCTCAAGGCTTACCTTAAAATCCTTTTTCGTCTCCGAGATTTCTCCTTCGCCGTCATATGTGTCGGTGGTGATTCCCAGCCTGATTACCGCTTCATATTCCTTGTCATATCCGGTTAAAAACTGAGTCACCTTGGTCCCCTTTCCCACACAGGCCAAAAGAATCCCGGTAGCCTGGGGGTCCAAGGTCCCGGCGTGTCCCATCCTCCTGATGCTTAAAATCCTTCTCAGTTCCCGTATCACATCATGCGAGCTTAACCCGGATGGTTTGTTAACCACTAAAACTCCGGATATGTCCATCTTTCAAGGTTTTGCTAATTTGCTCTAAGACGATCTTCTTGGTTTCTTCAAGGTTACGGCTGACACGACAGCCGGCAGCATTTCTGTGTCCTCCGCCCCCCAGAGCTCTGGCTATCTTTGATACGTCGAACTCATTTTGTGATCTTAAATTCACCTTGGTTTTCCCGGCACCCTTCTCGGTGAAAAGAAGTCCGATCTCCACCCCTTTCAGGAAAAGGGAATAATCCACCACCCCTTCAACCTCTTTTGGGTCAATCTTTAAGTCAGCCAAGAGCTTCTGCTTGATGGTCATGGAACAAATCCTTCCTTCCCCTATGATCTGTGGATTGCTTAGAATTGATCCCAGAAGTTTCAGGAAGGGAATGGAATGGTTAAAATAAATCTGATTGGTCACATACTTAGTATCCGCCCCTGATTCCAGAAGCTCAGCACATACATTAAGACAGCGGGGAGAGGTATTGGAGAACTTGAACCTGCCCGTATCGGTCAGGATGGCCGCATAGAGATGACTAGCGCAGAATGAGGAAATGGAATGACCGGAAGCCTTCAACAAAAGAAAGATCATCTCCCCTGCGGCAGAGGCGTTTAGATCCACGTAGTTTATGGTGCCGAAATTTTCGTTATCCGGATGGTGGTCTATGTTAACCAATGTGGTCTCGGGGGGGATCAACCTCTCCACCTTTCCTACCCGGCTCAAGCAGGTGCAGTCAAGCACAAAAATCAGATCCGGTACAAAGGCTTCATTCTTGTTACCCTTAGAACTATTGACGCTTTCAATATTTCCATCGGGATCCAAAAACAAGTACTTGTAAGGCAAAACTCCCTGGTTTATTATCCGATAACTCTTGCCCCGGCTTTCCAAAAGTTCAGACAAGGCCAACTGCGACCCGATTGAGTCTCCGTCCGGATCTCGGTGAGATGTTACCAGGACATTCCGGCTTTCTTTTATCAGACTTAATATCCTCTGAAGGGTGTCATTCATCTTCTTCACTTTCCTTTTCGGAAAGGTCGTCACCAGCTTGACCTTGATTGATTCCGTTGCTTTTGAGTCCTTCATCCTGGTGAATTTTTTGAATCAGTTCCTCGATGTGTGCGCCGTATTCGACCGACCTATCGAATTCAAAGAGAATCTCCGGGGTATATTTAAGCCTCAGCCTTTTTCCTATCTCATTCTGGATGAATCCGGAGGCTCTTTTCAAAGCCAAAGCACTTCTACTTTTGGAGTCTTCATCGCCCAGCACGCTGTAGAATACCCGGGCTTGTTTAAGATCGACCGAGACATCCACCGCGGTGACGGTCACGAAACCAATTCCCGGATCCTTCAACTCGCGCTGGATCATATTGGCGATCTCTCTTTTAATTAAATCCCCCACCCGATCCTTGCGCTGATAGTGCATGTCAGTTCTCTCTTTTGACTTCTCCTGAACTTTCAAGGGCATCAAATCGTTCATGGTCTCCGAAGAAAAGACTTTCTTCTAAATCAGCTCAATGGAATAGTCTATTATCTGAATCCCATTCTCCTTGCTTATGAAGTCCACCACCGCAGATAGGATCTGGTTGGCGAAATGCTTCTGGTTGGTCACCACCGAGACTCCCAAGGTGGTTCTCTGCCAGAGATCGTTGTGTCCCACCTCGGCGATGGAGACGTTGAATCTGTTTTTCACTCTATCCTTTATACCCTTGAGATAATGTCTTTTCCCTTTCAAGGATCCACATTCCGGGAAGTGAATCTCTATGCTCGCCACTCCAACCACCATGGGATGAGAAAGTTTGTTATTCTCCCGTTAGTTTCGGCCTCAATGGATTAATTAAAACTACTCCAGTTTGCGGGCAAACTCCTCCACCTGATAAGCTTCCAGAAGGTCGTCCACTTTTACATCGTTGTAGTCCTGTATCTTTATTCCGCATTCCATTCCACTGGAGACCTCTTTTACATCATCCTTGAATCTTTTCAAAGACGAGATCACTCCCTGATAGATCGTCACTCCATCACGAACCACTCTAATTCGGTCTCCCCTTTTCACGGAACCCTCCTGGACAAAGCATCCCGCTACCTGTCCCACGTTGGAGACCTTAAAGACGTCTTTTACCTCCACGGTTCCGGAGACGGTTTCGGTGATCTCGGGCTCCAGAAGTCCCTCCAGGGCCTTTTTGATGTTGGATTCAATCTCGTAAATCACCTCGTAGAGCCTTATGTCAACGTTCTCCTTTGAAGCAAGTTCTCGGGCTCTTAGATCCGGACGCACATGAAATCCGATGATGATGGCATTGGAGGCTGCAGCCAAAAGCACGTCGCTTTCATTGATCGATCCCACCCCGCGATGGATTACCATCACCCTCACTTCGCTGGTTGATATCTTCTCCAGGGTATCTGACAACGCTTCCACCGAACCTCCCACATCTCCCTTGAGGATTAAATTCAATTCCTTGGTCTTGCCCTCCTCGATCTGCTCGTACACCTCGGCCAAAGAAACCCTTTTTGCTCGTCTTAAATCCTGTTCCCTTTTCAGTCTCATTCTTTTGGCCGAGATATGGCGAGCTTCCACCTCATCTGTTGTAACCA
>CAYOSZ010000030.1:0-11100 GCA_964406715.1 uncultured Ignavibacteria bacterium
CTTAGACCTTAAGTATTGAGAATCCAAATGAATAAAGGTGCACGCAAAAAAAGATTAACCATAGGGTTTGTTCTTTTCCCTTTCCTGCTTTCGATTTTATTCGCCAGCCCGGCGCAGTGTATTCGCTGGCCTTTTGGTGCCGGGGATGAATCCCTTCCTTTGGGAAACAACTACGGGGAGTACCAGTACTACGGCGGGTCACCTTATCTTCACCCGGGAATAGACATCATGCAGCCTGCTGGTTCCCCGGTTTACGCCGTCAAGGCCGGAGTGGTTAAGGCGGTCCTCACCATCTCAGGTGTTTATCACTGGCGGGTGGCTGTGGGGGATTCGTCCGGAGAAGGCTGGTGCGACGGTTGGTTATACGCTCATCTGGATAGGAACACGATTCCGGTGCAGGTAGGTGACAGCGTGGAGATGGGCGATTATCTGGGTGATCTGATCTGGTGGCCGGTGGCTGGATTTCATCATCTGCATTTCGTCAAGATAAGAAACCAGGGGATATCCTGGTCGGCCGACTGGATGTTCATTGCCAATCCATTGGACCAGCTGGTTCCCATCGATGAGCCGGATCCTCCGGTGATCGAAGATGCCAGAGATGGTGCTAAATTTGCCATCTGTTTCAATAATACTCATGCATATTTCGATCCGGGAACTCCGCTCTCCGGTCCTGTGGACATTGTCTCCAGGATATATGATAAAACCAATCATTCTTCCTGGCGCATGATACCCTATCGAATTGAATATTCCATCTTCAATGACAGCGTTTGGTTTGGTCCGCTGCTCTCCTTCATTTTCACCGACACCCTCTTCTGGGAACAGAACGTTCACGTTATCTACCAGGACGATGCCGTGTGTCACACTCAGGGAGATTACGATTACAGGGATTTCTACTTCATCGTCACCAACACTGACGGAGACAGCGTGGTCGAAGCCTCCGATTGGTTGCTGGGCTGGGACACCCGGGAGTTTCCCAATGGAACTTACTGGGTAAAGGTAACCGCTTCAGACAGATATGGGAACTCGGATACAGACAGCATGCAGGTGGAGGTGGAGAACTATCTTGAGGTGACGGGAAAGGTGGGGTTGTCGGACAGTCCCCCGGACTCTTCCAGAAGCATAATCGAGATCTGGGAGCTGGCAATCTCAGATACCACCAACCGAACCGGCTCCTTCTTTTTTGAAAACATAGCCGGAGGATATCACCGTTTTCAGGTGACCCATCCGGGGTACACCACCCTTGATACCGTGGCGCAGGTAACGGGAAGCTCGGATTTTGAATTTACCCTGAACATGGAAGCTTATATGCGGGGAGATGTCAATTATGACCAGCAGATCAACCTGGGGGACGTAGTCTATCTGGTCAGCTATCTGTACAGGAACGGACCTGTCCCCCTTCCCTACTTCTCCGGAGACGTCAACGGGGATGCGGTCATAAATGTTGCAGATGTGATCTATCTGGTAAATTACCTTTTCAGAGGTGGACCTCCCCCTGGGAGTAATTGGTGAGCAAGGATGGAGACTCGAAGTAATCTACTAAATCCGGGAGGTAAGTCACAATGAGAAAACTGCTTATAGGTTTTGTGTTGATTGTGGTAATTTATGGATTCGGTTCAGCTCAAATCCCGTTACAGCAATCGCCCTTCTGGCAATCCACCGAAACCGGAGTTTACTCCACCGGTGCCAATTGGGGGGATCTGGACAGAAACGGGTATCTGGATTTCGCCATATCCAACGGAAACGACATGGCGCTTGCCCCCAATTATGTTTACTACAATTATGCCGGCAACCTTCAGACCACCCATGTCTGGGCTTCCACCAACGCCCAATACTCAGGACACTCCGCCTTAGGTGACGTTAATCAGGATGGCTACCTGGATTTTGCGGTATCCAACTACATCTCCTCGGAATGGGAAACCTCCACTGTTCAACTTTATATGAATACCGGTGGAACCCTGGAGATTTCTCCTTCCTGGGAGTCTGCCGATTCCATGCACTCCTTTGCCTGCGCATTCGGGGATGCGGACGGGGATGGAGATCTGGATCTGGCTGTAGCCTCCGGAGAATCTTACAACGAAATCCGTGAACATCAGAGAATCTATTACAATAACGGAGGAGTTTTGGAAACCACCCCCTCCTGGACCTCAATCGACAGTACGCCGTGTTACGACGTTGAATGGGCAGATGTGGATAGGGACGGAGATCTGGATTTGGCCTTTATCTCCTCCGTTGGTCCGGTGTTTATCTATTATAACTATGGGGATTCAATCGAGCGAAACGCCTCATGGAACTCCGGTGGATATTATGACGGGAATACCCTCAACTGGGGCGATATGGATGATGACGGCTTTCTGGATCTGGCGGTTGCCAACAATACCCAGTTAGGGCAGCCGGGATTCTTCGAGGTGTACCACAACGACAACGGGACACTGAATCCCTCTCCTGTATGGAGGTCCAGCACCCAGGGTTACGGCTCCTCCGTCTCCTGGTGCGACGTGGACAATGATGGCGACAAGGACTTGGCTGCTGGCAGATGGTGGGGTTATTCCGTTATTTACGAGAACACCGGCGGCGATCTGACCAACAGTCCCACCTGGAGTTCCACCAATACCGCCGTGGTTGAAGAGATGGTATGGGCAGATGTGGATGGCGACGGGGCACTCAACGTCGGGGGAGAGATCCACCCCGGTGATGGAATCAAGAAAGCATTCTACTTAAACCACTATCCCGCCAGTTCACTCCAGAGGGTGATATCAGACGGCGATACGCTTGAATCGACCGAGTATTGCTGCAATTTAGCCACCGGCTGGGTCTCCGTCGCTGCACCTCCGGTATCTGCCATCGCTTTCGATTACAACTACTCCCACAAGCCCGATCTGGGAGTGAGCAACTGGGGCGGCGCCAACGTGATCTATAAGAATGTCATGGAATCCTACGTATGGGGAGATGCCAACGGAAATGGTGAGGTTGAGGTGGGTGACATCATTTATCTGGTCAACTATCTCTACAAGGGGGGACCAAAACCCAATCCGTTACAGTCCGGAGATGCAAACGACGACTGCATAATCGACGTGGGTGATATCATCTATTTGATAAACTACCTGTATCGAGGTGGAGATACTCCCCTGCCTGGGTGCGCCTGAGCTTCTCTTGTGCATTAATTGAGCAAGGGCGGAGTTTCAACTCCGCCCTTTCCTTATTGGGGCGTTTGAAACCTGTTTTCCTCTTTCTTCCCCTTTTCACCCTTCTTCACCACCGCTCCTACCAGAATCGCAATTCCGATGACCACCAACACTAAAGGCCACATCGTTCCGAAGTCCGGGATGATCTCCAGGTTAGCCAGAAGAAAAACGATTCCCAGGCCTAACACTATCAATCCCCCGATCACCATACCGTAGCGGTCTTCTTTTTCGCTCTTATCGTCCATAACTCCTCCTTTTCGGATTCAGTTTTCTTTACGTGTTTATCCCGCTCTTTGTTACCACTGTCTGCCAAAAAACTGAAATGTCGCCTTACTCCGGCACCATCTCAGAAGATCGTCAAGCAAGCACCGGCCTGCGTTCCACAGACATTTCCCCCATCTAAAATATCTTGATTTGAAACAAAGATTTCTCTTGACAAATTGAATACCACTAACGTATAATCTCTCGCCAAAATTCGGCAGGCTTCGACGCTTTTTCGGAAAGGGTTTCCTGATATGGTTTCCTTATTTTGGCTTTAAAGATTTTGCCTCAAGAGGAGGTGAGAAACATGAGGTGCGCTTCCTGCGGAGAAAAGATCGTGGGTGATCCTGTGTGGGTGGACGACGACCCTTACTGCTGCGAAGAATGCGCAGACATTGGATGCCTTGAGGATGAAGTTGACGAGGAGGAATGGGAAAAAGAAGAGTCGTGGGAAGAATAGCAGTAGTAAGTAAAACCAAGCCAAATGCCGCCAGTAGTGGTTTGACTGAGCGGAACAGACCTTTTAACAATTTTGCCTCTGTAGGAGGTGAGATAGATGGCAGGTAGAGGCCGTGGCACTCCCGCTCCCCGCAAGGAGCCCAAAAGGCAAACCAAAAAGGCTAAGGGAAAGAAGTCACCCCGCAAGAAATAAATGCCCTTGCATGGAATTGAACGAAGGCTCTCCAGAATAAAACCGGAGAGCCTTTGTTTTTGTCTGCTTTAACATCACCGTTACCTCAGAAGAAGTCGCATAGTCGCCCAATCTTATCCTTCCGGTGGCCATCTCGGTCGACAGGATTTAAAGACTTGTCATCTTGATATGACACATAGGCGATACAGAAGCAATCATCAAGTGATTGCCCGATCTCTTTTTCTCTTTACATTTTCTCTCAAAAAGGATGAGCTTATGAAGAGAAAAAAAAGAGACAGGCGTTGCGGGGATCATTTCGTTGATCTCTACAGTTGTTCACTCTCCTATGGCAGAAAAAAGAGGAAGCGAATCCGCTACCTTGATTGGGCAACCGAGCTTTATGGATACCTGGATGAAGAGATTGAAGACAAGGTCTTTCAAAACACTTCTCGCAGCAGAGAAAGTCTCGAAAGGGAGAGATCGATTAACCGTGAGGTTAGAAAAGCTTTAGAAAGGCTCTCTTTCGAGGAAAAACGATTCATCCAGCTCTTTTACTTTGAGTTCAGAAGTTACCAGCAGATAGCCGGGATTTTGAAAAGGAAGGTTTATAAACTGGAGAGGATTCACCGAAGATCTCTGGACAAACTGAAAATCCTGTTGGCTGGTTTTGTGAAGAAGCAATTCAAAATAAAGGTTCCGGAAGAGACCGACTGCATTATCTGTAAAAGTCCTTTCAAGCGAGAATTGGAAAAACTGATCAGGAACAAAAAAGAGGAGGAGACCTATAGCCGGTTGATGAGGGTCTTCAAGCAAAAATATGGTATCGACGTAAAGACTCCACAGGTGATAATCGGACACAGAAGAAAACACATGGTTTAGCAGGCAGTAGGAAGATGGCAGTAAACAGACACCAGCAGGACTAAAAACGGGTAATCTTTGGAACTCCTGAACTATTGGACTTTTGAACCCTTGAATCCTCGAATCCTTGAACCTTTATCTACATGGAGGTAAAAATGAGTGAATCTATCACCAAGCTTCGGGGCAAACACTGCCTGCACATATTCGTCTCGTACCAGTTTAAACAGAAGATCATGAAGCTGGCGGAAAAATATGACCGTACCATGGTGGACATGGTCAGAACCCTCATAAAGATCGGCATCCCGGTAATGGAAGGGCTGACTGAAGCCGAGGAGAGAATGCTGAGAGATTCGATCTCTCTTGCCCGAAAGTTCAGAAAGGTACGGCAGATGAAAATCCAAGAGGAGGGATATGAAAACGATCAACTCAAAGGCGAAGTCTAAAGCCGAGAATCCACCCAAAAAATAGTGCTTGACAAAGCAAAACGGTTTCATATAATTGCCCTCAACATTTAAAGTAGTCGCCTAACCCTCTGCACCATGCGGTGCAGGATGGGCGGAGGACCCAAACGTAAGCTTGCCCATTCGGGCAAGAATATCTGGGGCGAATCTCCCCCGCCGTTGGCGGGGGGGTAGGGTTAACTCTTGACCCGAGCCCGACAGCTAACTCCGCAGGCGTGAAGAGAGGAACACATCAACGGATAGAACGGACGAGCCAACGGATCAAGCGGACTTGAAGTGAGTGTAGCGAATCTATTAAACTAATCATCCATCCGTTCAATCCGTTGACCCATCCGTTCACCATGACCAGAAGGTTCCCCTCTGGTCTTTTTTTATTTTAAAAGCAAAGATCGGCCAAATGGTTAACTCGACTATCTCTCATCATAGCAAGCCTGAGCTGAGACGGGACGTCTCGGTGTGGGGCTCCTACATGTGGGGCTTTGCCGACGTAGGCGCAGATACTTTCGTTGCGCTGGGCTTGGTGATGGCATATGCCCAGGGAGCCACCAGTCTGGTCTTTGCCTTAGCTGGAATCGTCTACATTATGATAGGACTGGCGTATACGGAACTGGCATCCGCCTATCCCGTGGCTGGGGGTGGACCGTATTTCTGTCTGAGGGGATTGGGTGATTTCTGGGGATTTATCGCCGGATCAGCTTTGTTGTTGGACTATACTATAGACATTGCTCTGTTCGCCACCGCCTCCTCCGGTTATCTTAACTTCTTCATGCCCTTCGTAATTGGTCGGGGAATCGAGAGCTTCGCAACAAATATCGGACCTTTCCACGGCGTGAATCCTGTATGGTGCGGAGAAACGCTGATCCTCATTGGTATGTTAATCTGGCTGAACGTCAGAGGAATAAGGGAATCTTCCTTCTTAAACGAGGTCATCGGCGTCATAGTCATTCTGACTGAGTCGGCACTGGTTATCATCGGTTTTCTCTTCGCCTGGAAGCCGGATCTTCTGGCACTTCAGTGGCATACGCAGTTCCCTTCGCTGAACAATTTCATGTATGGATCCTCTCTGGCAATCATCTCCTTTGTAGGATTGGAATCCATATCTCAGGCAGCCCAGGAAACCCGTCGGCCTGCCACCATAATACCGCGTACCTCTCTGACCTTGATATTCACGGTGTTCATCTTCGCGGTGGCATTCTCCACCCTGGGTCTGGGGGTACTCACCTGGCAGGATTTTGCCGCAAATATCGACAACCCTGTTGCGGTCTTAGCCCATGTTCTTCCCTTAATCGGATTTGCAGCAGGTCCTTTTGCTGCCGCAGTGGGAGCTTTGATTCTTTTCATCTCTGCCAACACCGGGGTGATGGGCGCATCCAGACTGAGTTACTCCTTAAGCCAGTTCAAAATCATCAGCTCCTGGTTCAACGTGGTACATCCCAGATACCGAACACCCGTCCGCACCATCCTCATCTTCTCCATGATCGGAGTGGTGGAAACCATCCTTTCTTTTCTGACACCCTCTGCCATGCACACCTTGGGCAACATGTACGCTTTTGGAGCCACCCTGGGTTATACCATGGTTTTTATCGCCCTGATCAAATTGAGATTTGCTGATCCCTATTCCCCCCGCCCCTACCGGGTACCCCTCAACATAAAATTCGGATATAAGGGGAGCAAGGTAAGCCTACCCATCCTCGGAATCATCGGGATGCTGGGCGTGGCCACGATTTTAGTTGAGGTGGTATGGACTCACTCCATCGGACGGATTGCCGGACCAGCCTGGATCTTGTTCTGTTTTCTCTATTATGCCTGGTATAGAAAGAGACAAAAACTCCCCGTTTTCAAAAGCGTCAAACATGATTGGGAGAAGGAACAGATAAACGTGTTGACATCAGCGGAGGAATTTGATTTATTAGAACGATACAAGCTGGCTTTGGCTGAGAGAGATAAAAAGAAGGTGGTGCTCAATTAAGCCTGCCCGAACCTGATGGATCGTTCAAGACCGGTCTTTTTGGCTTTGACGAAAGCGGCTTTATAGCAGACTATGGCTGATGAGGTGAAAACTCACCCCCGGCAGGGGAAATCCGAACTCAGACGGGACGTCTCGGTATGGGGCTCCTACATGTGGGGATTCGCCGACGTGGGAGCCGACACCTATGTTGCCCTGGGGCTGGTAATGGCATATGCTCAGGGAGCCACCAGCCTGGTGTTCGCCATGGCCGGAATCGTCTACATAATGATAGGGTTGGCATATACCGAGCTTGCCTCTGCTTATCCGGTGGCGGGCGGGGGATCCTACTTCACCCTTCGGGGCCTGGGAGATTTCTGGGGATTCGTGGCCGGATCAGCATTGCTTTTGGATTACACCATCGACATCGCCCTCTTCGCCACGGCTTCCGCCGGATATCTGAATTTCTTCATGCCTTATGTCATAGGCCGGGATATCGCCAGTTTCGTAACCACCATCGGACCCTTTCATAACGTCAATCCGGTATGGTGTGTCGAGACCCTCATCCTCATCGGGTTTTTGATCTGGCTTAACATCCGGGGGATACGGGAATCCTCGTTCGTAAACGAAGTCATAGGCGCGGTGGTCATCGCCACCGAATCAGCCCTGGTGATTTTGGCATTCCTTTTTGCCTGGAGGCCCGAGCTTTTAGCTCACCAGTGGCAAACCCAATTCCCATCCGTTCATAATTTAATGTACGGTTCATCCATTGCCATTATCTCTTTTGTTGGTCTGGAATCCATCTCCGAGGTGGCACAGGAAACCAGGCGACCGGCCACCGTCATTCCCCGCACGTCCATAACTTTGATCTTTACCGTGTTTATCTTTGCCGTGGCTTTCTCCACTTTGGGTCTGGGTATTTTGCCCTGGCAGGATTTTGCCGCAAATATCGACAACCCCGTTGCGGTTTTGGCGGAGGCCATACCTTTCGTGGGTCTGATAGCCGGACCCTTCGCTGCTGCATTGGGTGCCCTGATCCTCTTCATCTCCGCCAACACCGGAATAGTGGGTTCATCCAGGCTGACTTATTATTTGGGCAAGTTCGGAATCATCAGCTCCTGGTTTGATGCGGTTCATCCCAAATACAAGACCCCCATTCGCACCATTCTGGTTTTTTCGGGAATAGGGGTGGTCGAGACCATCCTATCCTTCCTCACCCCTTCTGCCATGGACACTCTGGCAAACATGTATGCCTTCGGTGCTACTTTAGGATATACCATGGTATTCATAGCCTTGATTAAACTAAGGTTTTCCGAGCCTTGGACTCCGAGGCCCTACAGAATGCCTCTGAACATCAAATTGAAGTATAAGGGGAGAAGGGTCTTCTTCCCTGTTTTAGGGGTATTTGGAATGCTAGGAGTTGCCACAATCTTGTTCATGGTGGTTTTGACCCACGATATCGGGCGAATTGCCGGACCAGCGTGGATTCTGCTTTGTTTCGGCTACTATGCCTGGTATCGGAGGTCCCAGAAGCTCCCAATCTTCAAGAGCATTGACCACAATTGGGAAAAGCAGCAGATGGACGTGCTCGGTTCAGCCGAAGAGTTTGACTTGTTGGAGCAGTATAAGGTGGCTCTGGCCGAAAGGGATAAAAAGAGGGTGGACCTGAAATGAGTTTCTTCAGATTGAGTCAGCCCAATGCACCCATGCCGGACAAGCTGTGCAAGACCGACTACTACCAGATCGTCACCAGCGTTCTCATGGTGGTGCTGGGAGCGATAATTTTAATTAGATCAATCACGGAAAAGTTCACTCTCATGCCTCTTCTGGTGGGGGGAGGATTCTTAGCTTTGGGCTTTTACCGGCTTAATTTCGTCATCAAGTATTTAAGGGAAAAACGAAAATGCAACCGCACGTAACTTTCCTGGGAGCAGTGCTGGCTGGACTGTTCACCATATCCATGACTGCCCTGTTGTGGTGGATGCTCCATCCTCCCAAGCAGATTCAACCGGCAGTTGCCAAAGCCCGCCACGCGGTGGGAGCCTTTAAGAGAATTTTAGTTCCCACCTCCGGCGTGCCGTATTCAGAGAAAGGAATAGAGTTAGCCTGCCGCCTGGGAGCAAAGCAGGAGGCGGAGATAGTGTTGACCTATGTGTTGGAAATTCCCAGAACCCTCCCCCTGAATGCACCCATACCCGAAGCAGAAAAAGAGGCGGAAGAGGCGTTAAACAGAGGAAAGGAGATAGTGGAACTACATCATCTAACTCCCGTGCTCAGATTGGAAAGAGCCCGGGAAGCAGGTGAAGGAATAGTAAAAGTTGCCAAGGACAACGACGTGGACGTCATCGTCTTGGGAATACATCCCACCTGGCGGGGAACCCAGACCGGCTGGGGAAAGACCACGGATACCTTGCTGCGAAAAGCCCACTGTGAGGTGGTGATTGACAAATTACCGGAATAGTCCAGTGGACTATAATATAAGTTTAGGGTGTGGTGGTTGTCACGATTTATTGCCACGATTTATTGCCACGACCTTTAGGTCGTGGGATGATGTAAAGAACTCCCACCCTCATTTGGGCTTTAGCCCACAGAACATACGTTGACAGCTAAATAGGAGAATAAAAATGAAAGTGGTTATCTTAGGTTGCAGTCGGGTGGGAGCCATGTTAGCCACCGAACTGGCAAAAGAAGGAAATGAAGTTGCGGTAATAGACTCAAAGGAAAGCTCGTTTCTCCGGCTTCCCAAGGAGGCGGAGGTAAAAAGGATACTGGGGATGGGAGTCGAACACGACGTCCTGAAAAAAGCCGGAATAGAAAAAGCGGACGTCTTTTTGGGCTTGACCAACAGCGATAACACCAACCTTACTGCGGCTCAACTGGTCCAGCATACGTTCAAGGTCCCCCGGGTGGTTAGTCGGGTATACGACGTGCAGAGGGCCAAGGCTTTCGAAGGATTGGGACTGAAAATAATCTGCCCCACCGTGGATGCGGTGGAGAAATTTCAGGAATTTCTTAAGTCAAAATGACCGAATCCTCGAAACCGGTATGGTGGTGACGATGCTCGTATAGATGCTTGAGGAACGAAACTCTAAGTTAGTCGTAATCCAAGCTTCGAGCATCAGTCAGGTCTGTAGCCGCAGTCTTAAGACTGCGTCCAGGAGAATCATACGATACCAAACAAAAAATAGAAAGAGGATGCTGTCATGTACATAATAATCGTAGGCGGCGGAGACGTGGGCCTTTCCCTTACCAGATTGCTTCAGAGGGAAGGTCACGAGGCGGTGCTGGTGGAAAAAGACCCCGAGCGTTTCAGCAAGCTTTCCGATGAATTGGGAGAGTCGGCGATAATGGGAGACGGGGCCGAACTGGGAACTTTGTTGAACATGGGAGCCAACCGGGCAGACGTCCTGGTGGCAGTCACCGGCACGGATCAGGATAATCTGGTCATCTGCCAGTTGGCCAAGCTGATCTATCTTATCCCCCGAACCATCGCCAAGGTGAACGATCCCAAAAACGAGGAGCTTTTCTCCTCCCTGGGAGTGGATGCCACCGTCTCCAGCACGGGCATCATCGCCTCCTTGATTGAGGAGAAAATCGACGCCGGAATGGCAATACCGCTACTGGCATTCAAGGAGTGCGGGGTGGAGATTTTCAAAACCCAGCTTTCCACCGAGTCTTCCATCATCAAGAAGAAAATCTCTCAGCTTAATCTCCCCAAGGATTTAATCATCATCGCCGCTTTGAGGGGAAGCCAGGTAATCA
>CAYOSZ010000031.1:0-5910 GCA_964406715.1 uncultured Ignavibacteria bacterium
TCCAAAGGGGTACTACCTGTTTCCCTTTTCTTGTTTCTTCAGGGTTTATCTATAGTAGCCAGATCTTTGATGCAACGCTCTACCCGCCGTTATTTTCTCCTCATGCTGAAAAGATGATCCTGGTAATCCCACAGCGAATGCCAAAAGATTCTTCTGAGAAGAGTTTCGAATTTTGCCACCATCTTGAATAACCTCTTCGGGATCAATCCTAAGTAGATGGGGTAGAGCAACAGGAAATGCCCCTTTCTAATAGGATAATCGGCATCTTTTTCGAATTTATTCTGTTCAAAGAAGCGTAAATAAGCTTTTAAATCTCTCTGCCATCTTTTTCTGTTTTTGGTCACCTGCTCTATGCAGATGAATCTCCCTCCGTCTTTTAAGCTTTGCCGTATCTGGGAGAGGACTTTGGAAAGCTCTGAATCATCAGTCACGTATTGCAGCACGTTAACCGAGATGACGGTGTCGATCCCACCCTTTTTTACGGGCAGGCTCAATCCATCGAATAGCGCAAAACCGGCATTTGAGCATGAGCTTTTATCTTTTGCCAGATGAAGCATCTGGCTGGTGATCTCCACCCCGATTAAGTATTCACACTTCTCGGCCACAAGATCTGAAAATCTGCCGCTCCCGCAGCCGAAATCGAGAATGATCTTCTCCTTGTCTTTTCCCAGTGCCTGGCGGAGAGCCATCTTCTGGAGGGTATCTATGTAAAGGTTCTTTTTTCCCTTAAGATCGCCCGGGTCGATAACCGCGGGCAACTCCCCCTTCTCCGTTCGCTTCTCCCAGGTTTCACCGTCGGTCTGGAAATGCTGCAGCTGTTGGGTTTTCATTTTAACCGTTTCCATATTAGATAGAGTAAAGCCCAAAAGACACCGTTTTATCTATATTACTCAATTTACCACAGCTCTGGCTTTTTTATCTTCAAGGCGACTAAAGAACAAGCCAGCTCTCCCGAGGTCATCCAGACTCGCATGATCAGGGAGATTAAAATGGCGGTGGGAATGGGCAAAAACAAACCCAACAGATAGCTCTGCACCCCTTCCCTGACTCCCAATCCCGCCGGAACGATAAAACTTGCTATCCCGGTTATCACCGAGATGGCAAAGATCCCGCATAATATCAAAGTGTGGGAGACATCGATATGATAAAAGGAATTTATCAAAAAATAGACCGCTACCCCGAAGATGACCCAGTCAGCCATCAAAATCAAAATGATCTGGCCCACCTGGCTCGTCCTGCTCCTGGCGCTTAAAGCTTCCGGAATCATTCCATCCTTGAACCTCTTGGAGATGATAGTTAGAATTGATAGTATACGGTTTAACACCCGGGGAGAGAAGACGAGCAGAAAAAGAGCGAAAGTAACAAAGAGAGCCAGAGAGATCAACACCGGCGAAAACATATTCCACAAAAAAAGTGAAAAAAGGAAGACCAGTACCCCGGCTAAATTATAGGCTGCAAAAAGAAGAAGCATGCTGAAGATACACACGCTTTTGGGGATGTTTGCCCTCCGGCTTAAATATATCTGGCTGAGATACAGCCAGATTTTTCCCGGAAGGTATTTCCCCAGCCCGGAGACGAAAATTATCTTAAAGCTTTGATCAAAGGGCAGCCTGATTCCGAACAAAAGCAATATCTTTTTCCAGGCAAAAGCCGAGACGGCCAGATTGACCATCAGAAAAAGAAACGAGAGCAAAAGAAACGACGGTTTCAAGTCCCACTTTTGGGCGCTTACCTCTCCCAGATTACCCAAGAGGGTTTTCCCCAGAAAAAAGAAGCAGATGAGGATGACCAGAAAAGCAGCGATCTTTTTAAGAATAGCAGACCTTCCCTTTTTCTTCGAGAGGCTGTCAGTTCCTCTATTACCGGGAAAGGAGGATTTTCCCTCTGAAGTTTCAGTGGCGAAACTCTTTTCCTTAAGGCTGGTTTTCACGCGGGATCCCCCTTGCGGAAAGACTTTATTTTTCTGTGAATGGCGGAGCCAAAAGAAGTCTGTGCCAGGCGCAGGGCGGTTCCAAAGAGTAGGGGTCGAACCAGACCAAAGTCCTTATGAAAATTCAAAAGCTCCTCCCTTTTTGTTCCCCACTTTTCCTTAAACCGAATCAAAGACAGAAACCTTTTATCTGAGCCGAAGAAATCGAAATACGCACAGCCCCTATCTTTGGCGATTTCGATGGCACGGTGAAACAGAAGATCGTTCGGTCTTAGGTGCAGAAACTCGGTGGCTGATCCGCCGTGGAAATAATGCGCCACATCTTGAGAGTAAATGACCACCATGCCGGCTACCGGTCGGTTGTGGTATTTAACGAAAAAGACGTCCGAGGCCGAGGGAACCAGAAGATCGTATATCTTTAAGAAAAGCCGGAGGGGATATTTAGCCAAAGCTTTGTTCCTCCTCATGGAATCCAGATAGAGCTCATAGAATTGTTCGATTTCTTCCTTTGAT
Organism: uncultured Ignavibacteria bacterium; assembly: GCA_964406715.1. Taxonomy (GTDB): domain Bacteria; phylum Zixibacteria; class MSB-5A5; order MSB-5A5; family SM1-73; genus SM23-73-3. The sequence goes on from CAYOSZ010000031.1 coordinate 2,444, forward strand.
CTTATCCTCTCAAAACGAAGGTCCGATTTGAGTGCGGTTTTTATATTCCTTTTGAGTCCGTCCTTGTAGCCTTTCCAGATTAAGTCCGTGGATTTGTCTTTCAACTCCAGCAGATGCCGATACGACTCCACACACTTAAAATCGGGCAAATCTTCTCTTTTCTTAATGTTCGGGTCCACGATTTGAATGCGTTGGATTTTCTCCCTTCTGGCCCAATTCTCCAGGAGATCCAAGAATTGGGGGATGCACTCCCGGTCTCCAATAAACCCTCCATAGGGGATGAGCGAATAGAAGACCTTAAAGAAGCGATTGCCCACCATCATTCCCGGCAGGACACAAACCCAGTTTCCCCCATCTTCAAGTATGAGGTATTGCATCCGGCATCCATAGCTCTCCTTCAGAATCCTCCCCCATACGGAGGTGTGAAAAAGCAGATTCGAATGAGCGGAGACGAATTCATCTAATTCTTCATTCGGTTCTTCTGAGACGGTCAGATTCATCTTTTAACTTTGGGAAGAATCTCTTTTATCTTATCACAGACGAAGATGACTTCTTTTTTGGTCAACAGCGGATATAAGGGGAGGGTCGCCTCGTGCGCCCCCACATATTCGGTAAGGGGAAGTCTGGTCTGTCTTCCTTTTAGATTCCTCCGGTAAAAGGAGAATTGGTGTATGGGGGGGTAATGTATGCTGGATTGGATCCCCTCTTTTTTCAGAAGCTGCATGAATTTCTTCCGGTTTACTTTTTGGTTGAGAAGTATGGGAAAAAGATGACAGGACGAGTTGCGGGGATAATCTTGAAAAGGTATGGAAAGGCCGGAGGTCCCTTTCAGTTTCGCCAGGTAAGTATCGGTTAAAGACTTTCTTTTTCGATTGGCCTGGGCCAGCTTTTTCAGCTGGAGAATTCCCAGTGCCGCAGATATCTCGGTCATACGATAATTGTATCCCAGCTCCACCACGTCGTAAGAATGGGCGTGACCTTTATGCCTGTTCAAGGTCATGCTGGTCATTCCATGGGATCTGAGAAGCCTTAGTCTTTGAGCCAGCCGATCCTTTCCGGTCACGATCATCCCCCCCTCGCCGGTGGCCAAGTTTTTGTTGGAGAAAAAGGAGAAACATCCCACCTCTCCGAGTGTGCCGGCCATCTTTGAGTTCATGCTGGCTCCTATGGCATGGGCTGAATCCTCGATGATGAAAAGCTTATGCTTTCGTGCAATTCTTTTTATCCGATCCATGTCTGCCAGATACCCGCCGTAGTGGACCACCATTATGGCTTTTGTCTTAGTGGTAATTTTCTTTTCAAGGTCAAAGGACGAAAGGTTGAAATCGTCCAACCCGCTGATATCCACAAACACGGGCTTTGCTCCCACATACAGTATGGCGTTGGAGGAGGCAACGAAGCTCAACGAGGGGACAATGACCTCATCTTTTGGTCCGATATTCAAAGCTCTCATGGCCAGATGCAGGGCTGCGGTGCCGCTGGAGAGAGCGATGGCATGCTTTGCCCTCATAAAATCGGCGAATTCTTTCTCCAGCCTCTCCACCGTTTCGCCCATGGTGAGCCACCGACTGTTAATCACCCGATCGACTGCCTTTAGCTCGCGCTGGTCGAAATTCAACTCAGATAAGGTAATCTTCCATTTCATTTGGCTTCTGTTTTCCTATAATCTGAGGCAGCTGAATTTTTGCCTTTTCCCATCCAATGAAGGCTTTGCCACCCGCTAAATTCGTTCCTTATTCTTCGTTTAAAAATCTGCTCTTGTTCTTCTCGAATTCCTCAACCGCCCTTTGGTAGTCGTCCGGTCTTCCGATGTCCAGCCAGAAGTCATCGGAATGGTAAAGACTCACCGGTTTGTCCTTCTCCAGAAGAAGCTGCATCAACTCGGGGAAATCGAATTTTTTCTCCCTGGGGATGAAATCTATTATCTCCGGTTCAAAAACGTAAATTCCCATGCTCACCAGATAGGATAGCCTGGGCTTTTCGACGTATCGGGTCATCCTCTCACCTTTGTCCCTTTGGATAACACCGAAGTCGATATCCACCCATCTTTTCTGCGCTGCCACGGTGGCGATGGCATTCTGATTCTTATGATATTCGATCAAGTCCGGATAATTCAGGGTGGTGAGAAGATCGCCATTCATAACTACAAATGTCCGGTCCAGATCGGTAAGACGGGCTAAGGGACCAACCGTGCCCAGAGGCTCTTCCTCGAAGCTATATTTGATCTTCACTCCCCATTTGGACCCGTCACCGAAATAGGCTTGAATCAAATTACCCAGATGCCCCACCGCCAGGGTGACGTCGACAAGCCGGCAGTCTTTAAGCTGTTTTAAGATAACCTCCAGGATGGGGAAATCGCCTATTGGCATGAGCGGTTTGGGCAAAACCACGGTGTAGGGATAAAGCCGCCGGCCTTTCCCGCCGGCTAAGATTATCACCTTCATTGTTTAGATTACCTCTGTAAGCTGGAATGCAAATCGCCAGGGTTTGTCAGATAATCCGTATCCTGGGGCGGGATGAATTCCCGCCCCTATGGAATAACTACACGCTGTCAAAAATAGGGCAGGGCATTTAAGTCCTGCCGAGAACTTTTAGTTTTGCACTCCAAGCCCGAGTTAAATGTTGTAAATATCCCCTTTGTACCTGTTCAAATTTCTTTCAAACCAGCTTATGGTCTCTTTCATTCCCTGCTTTAGATCCGTCCGGGGATGCCACCTGAAAAGTCTTTTGGCTTTGCCCGAATCCGAAAAAAGCCTTTCCACTTCGCTTTTTTCCGGGCGAATCCTGGTCTTTTCCCTCTGGATTTGAATTCTTTTCCCCAGGCAGTCTGAGATGAGGGTGACTATCTGGTTTATGGAGACCTCCTGGCTGGATCCCAGATTTACCACCTGGCCCACCGTTTTCTCGGATTGGGCGAAGTCGATGAATCCCTCCACCGTATCCTTGACAAAAGTCAAATCCCGGGTGGGATATAAGGAGCCCAATCTGATCTTCCTCTTAAACAGTGCCTGGGTTATTATGGAAGGGATCACCGCCCGGGCAGACTGTCGGGGACCGAACACGTTGAAAGGTCTGATTACCCCCACCGGCAGATCAAAGGAGCGGAAGAAGGAGAGCGCCAGAAGATCCGCCCCCAGCTTGCTGGCGGCATAGGGGGATTGGGGGTTTACCGGGTGTTTCTCGTCCATGGGAACGTATTGGGCCGTGCCGTAAATTTCACTGGTGGAGGTATGAACGATCTTCTCTATGCCACAATCAAGGGCGGCGGTCAGCACGTTTAAGGTTCCGTTTACGTTGGTGTCGACCACGTCCCGGGGATTGACGTAAGAATATGGAATACCTATCAAGGCTCCCAGGTGGAATATCACCTGCCGGTCACAGGCAGCTTCCCTGACACAGTCTGCGTCTTTTAAGTCTCCTGTCACCACCTCCACGGCATCAAGCACGTTTTTCCCCACATCCTCCAG
>CAYOSZ010000031.1:5920-11092 GCA_964406715.1 uncultured Ignavibacteria bacterium
TTCAAGTCTCCGGTAACAACTTCGACTTTGGAGACTGCGTTTCTCGGAGCATCCTCCAGCATTCCCCAGTCGTTTCGGGAATTGTAGTGAACCAATGCCCTCACCCTGGCGCCTTTTTTCACCAAAGCCTCCACCAGATGGCTTCCCACAAACCCGCCTGCTCCGGTGATTAAAACCTTTTTACCTTTTATCCTCAATTTTAGATTTCTCCCGACTTTCAATTTAAAATAATAGATAATCAAATCCCTCTTTTAAAGCAAGTCAAAACGATGGGCGGAACCGTCATATTTTTAAACTCAAGATAAACCGCTGAGTCTCAGTGAGGTTATGCCGGGACGGCTGTGGTCTGGATGTGCTCTTGATAGACAACGGTTCTCAGATAATCATCGACTGCTTTTTCAATGTCCAGCAACCTCAGAGCTTTCGGGATATTGGGGGAGTAATCCTTTTTCTCACGGACGAACTCGATCATGGCCCGGGCTAAATTTCCCGCCTTCCCCGGAGAAACCACCATGCCCAGATTGAATCTTTTCACCAGACAGCCCATGTCTCCCACGTCGGTGACGATAAGGGGGGTTTCCATCTGCAGTGCCTCGGAGAAGACCAGAGGAATGCTGTCGCTTTTGGAGGGGATAATCACACAGCCAACCTGCTGGATATAGTCAGCCACCGAACCGGTGGAAACCTTTCCGGCGACGTTGATTTTATCCTCCAACCTGAGCTTATGAATGATCCTTCTCATTTTCTTCTCAAAGCCACCCCAGCCCAGAATGGTAAGATTTACCTCAGGCAGCCTGCTTTTCACCAAACCGAAAGCATAAAGCAGATCGTCTATGCCCTTCTTCTTTTCCCATCGCCCCACATACAGGAAATTGAATTTCGCCGGATCGAGTTGCACCTTCTTATCATATGTATGAGGAAGCCTTCGCATGCTGGGAAGAAAAAGACAACTTTTGCCGGAAAGCTTCTCTGTTTTTTCTTTCAGATCGAAGCCGTCGGCAAAAAGATGGTCGGCTTGCCCCAGGACTTCTTTGGTGATCTTACCCAAAATCGGTTTTCTGGCCCAGACATATATGTCCGAGCCCAAACACCACACGGAATATGGAATGCCCAACTCCTTCTTCGCCTGGTAAGCGAACCATCCCGAGGGAAGCGCCCATAAAGCCAGACAAAAGTCCGGCCTGGTCCTCTGGATATGTTCGAAGAGCTGTCGTCTTCCGTTTCTCAAGAACGAGTAAAGCTGCCATAGCTCTCTGGGATTGGCGAAATTCAAAGAGCCCACCACCTTTTTTCCTCCACCCCAGTGAAACCGAACCACATCCTGCGAATACTCCATCATCTCCGTGTGATAATGGGGAGTGAATACGGTTACATCTACCCCCCTCTTTTTTAATAACAGGTGGAAGTCACGGACGAACGGCGAAGCCACATCGTCAGGATGTGCCGGGTAACGGTTGGTGATTATGCAAACTTTTTTTGATCGGGACATTTCCCTCTTGAGTCCTTTCAAAATATGGAGTGAATCAGGTTGTTCTCCGGTCCACCGGCTCCATCCCACTTACGCTGGCTTCTGCAACGGCCACCCTTCTTTGGGACGAGGGCTTGGGCACAGTTTCCCTGGTTTTACCGGTGCCTCTGAGACGAGAGGCATCTAGTTTCTTTTCCAGATTTTTGTTTTCCCTCTGCACCTTATAGATTTCCTTTCGCAGATGTACCAGCTGGGTTCCCAAAAATCCGAAGAGGAGCACCTGGATTCCGGCTACGATTAAAAGCACTATCAAGGTCATCAGAGGACGGTTGGGATTGAGAGTTCCCTTCTGCCAGAGATATATGACGTAAGTCCCTCCCACAAATCCCAAAAAGAGCATAAAAAGACCGATGGCTCCGAACAGGATTATGGGCCTTTCGAAAAAGGAGAAGATCAAATGCGATACCGCAGTAGCTTTGAACTTGAATTTCGATTTGCCTTTGGCTCTGGCTTTCAGGGCAGCTGGCAGTTCTTTGACCTTATATCCCATGGACAGGGCTTTGGACAGAATCTCCAGATGCATCTCCTTGCCGTCGGATTCAAGTTCCAGCGAGCTTATGCATTCCCTGCGATATGCCCTTAGAACCCCGGTTACGGTGGAAATCCCGCCTCTCATGGCAAATCCCAGAATTTTGTTTCCCCATTTGCTTAAAAGCAATCTGTGGAGAGGAACTCCCACCGCTTCGCCTCCCTGGGCATAGGGCGATCCCACCACCAGGTCCACATCCGGATTCTTATCCAGAACCTCTACCATCTGCAGGATGTATTTCTCATCGTAACTTAAATCGGCATCGGTGGTGCAGATTATTTTGCCTCGAGCTTGCGCAAATCCCACCCTCAGGGCTTTCCCCCTTCCCTGGTTGACGAGATAGGAAACCGGTTTGACCCAGCTATTGAGACGGGAATAATCCCGTGTCAGTTTTAAGGTCTGATCGGTGGAACCGTCGTCCACCACGATTATCTCCCACCTTCTGGGGATGGAATCCAGTGCCCGGGTAAGCCTATCCAAAGTGCTTTTGACGTTCTCCTGTTCATTGAACATGGGCACGATCACCGAGACGTCTATGTCCTTTTTCCTCCGCATGGTTTCACCTATGGCTTAAGTTTGTTCCAAAAATCTTTTTGCCTCCAGATTGAATGGATCCAATTCCAGGCCTGCCTGAAAGAAATCCGCGGCCCTGGACTTGTTTCCCCTTTCGAGGAATGCCTTCCCCAGTTGAAAATAGATCCTGGGATTGGTGGGATCGACGTCTAAAGCCCACAGGAAATATTCCACGGATGAAGACGGTCCACCCCATCGATCATAAAATGCTCCCAGGTTGAAAAGAAGATTTCCGAAATGCTCCCGGGAGAGTATGTCGAAGTTTCCCTTTTTGAGGCTCATCTTCAAAAAATCCTTCTGTTCCTCAATATCTTTATCGGTCAGAGTCATCCTGTCGGGATGAAATTCGAATAAGTATCCGGCCGGACGAAGATGTTGAACCAGCAGGGGATTATCGGAGAAGTAGGTGCAATAGACCGGGAAATCATCGACGTTCAGCCAACAGGTCTGGTATGCCATTTCCCCCCAGTCTCTCTGTCTGAGTGGGGGAAGTTTTACCTCCGGATACTGGCGGGTTATCTGCTCCCGGTAGGCTTTTTGAGTTAAACCGGATATGCTCAGTATTTTCGCGTCGGGCCGTTCGCCCCGGGAGAGATTTAAATACCACAGGGAGGTAAGAGTGTTATCATCCCCCGCTAAAATCAAAGCATCCTTCCGCACCGAACTTAAGATCTGGTGGGCATAACGGTAAGCCCAAGTTTGCGATCTCTTATTGCACCGATCGAGGTTCCTCCACCCCTGATATATGGGCAGCAAGAGAAATATCCCAAAGAGGGCATATACGGCCACGTAGCTGGCAACTTTACGGATTTCGCCAAGGGGATTAACATGAAGAAGCCTGACTTCCTTATAAGCCCAGTTCAAAACAGTCTTTATTCCCAGGGCGAACCAGATGGTAAACATACAGAGAGAGGGGAGCAGATAGCCTAATATATCGTAGTTTCTCAAAGAAAAATCGGTAGCCCAGGTGGCGGTCAGTATGTTAAGGAAGAAGATCAAAAAGGTAAACAGGAAAATCCTACGGCAAAATTTGAACAGGGAAATCGTCCCCACCACCCCCAGCCAGAAAAAAGGCAGACCGAATTGATCCACCGGGAAGGTGAGATTAAACCAGAACCGGTTAAGATAGGGAAGGGCCGAATCTGAAGCAGCCGGTGCCGGATGGGAGGTTCTCAACAGATAGGAAAATAGATTGGGCAAACTGTCGGGGCTCCCCCAATTGACCGGAGGCGAAAGGCTTGATCTGATGGGCAGATAAAGATAAAGGGATATACCCAACACAAGAAATATGGCCAATAGAAACAACCTCCTGAAGTGTAATACAGACTTAAGATGAGCGGAAAAGACTAATAACAGAAAGGCAGGCACCAGGGTAATGATGAGGAGAGGGTGATTTGCCAAAGATATCCCCAGGACAAAAGACAATAAGAGCAAAACTTTGAATGCAGGATTAGATTCTCTGGATTGCCACCATTCTATCGAAAGAAAGATCAGAAGAAGGGTCAAAAAGATATTCAGGGTGTAAACCTCCGCCCTTGTGGTCTGAAGCCAGAAGGAGGCGGAAAAGGCAAAAAGCAGCACGCTGATTGCGGCGCTTAGTCCTCCAAAAGATGGGCTGGACTTTATCCGACGGGAGATTCGGATGATCAGAAGATACAAAAGTACCAACCCCAGACTGCCCCAGAAGGCGGACATCAGATTACAGCAGAAGGCGGAGTTGGAAATGGGCATCATGGTAAAAAGCCGTCCCCAAATGACATATAAAGGAAACCCGGGAGAATGCGGAATTCCCATCACAGAATGAACGGCACAAAAGGCGGCTGAGTCTTCCCAGTAGAAGGTAGGGCAGAGGGTGAGCAAGAAAAGTATAAATGTGACCGCGAAAATCAAACCGCAGGTAAATAGATTCTTTTTCATATTACTATGTTCGGAAGGTTGAAAGGGGGACTTAACAGGATGCCCCGCCATACAGGCAAAAGGAAAATCCGCTACTTGCACTGCGGTAAAGGTTTGACTCCGGACTAAAGTCAAATAAACTACCCAGAGATGTAAAAGGGGACTCAACCATTGATTGAGTCCCCGTTTTTCGGGCTAATAGTTCGAAACGTTAGTCCGTCGCATCATCGCTGACGCAGGTCAGAACGCCGGCCTGAGTCATGGTCCAGCGGTCCGTGGTGGCGTCGTCATCCAGTATGCCGGAGGTACCGGTTGCGGTAAAGGTGTTTGCATCCTGAACGATACTGTAGGTGTAGCGTGCAGTGGACATGATTTCCACGCCGATGCGGCCAAAGTTGTTCTGAGCGGCAGCCGACGCCGAGATTCCGTTGCCCCAGTAGGTATCATACTCCTGACGATAAGCTCTTTCCATGGCATAGATCTGCTTCAGAATCTGCTTGGCTTCAGACTGTTTAGACTTGGTGGTTGCCCGCATGAACCGCGGGATGGCCAGCGCAGCCAGAATTCCGATGATGACCACCACGATCATCAACTCGATCAGGGTGAAACCCTTCTGGCTTCGGTGAAATTTGCTTAACATCTTCTC
>CAYOSZ010000032.1:0-10873 GCA_964406715.1 uncultured Ignavibacteria bacterium
GCATCAAACGTTCTTGGTTTTATGCTAACCTTTCTTTAAAGACTACCAGCTTCTTGACAATTTACACAACGATCGCCCCTAAGTCAAGTCTCAGTGGAAATTGCTCCTTGCCTTTAAAAAACTATTTTACACAAGATTCTTGAATATCTTGCTTCAGAAGTTTTCGACGAGGGGCGTCGAAGCATTCAAGTGAGAATCCAGTGAAGTTATCCCCAAGTTTATTTTTCCCTGTTGGTCTTGGTGGCGATGGCCATTATCTCCATCTCATCCAACTCCAACTTTTGCTTTCCCCATTTACCTGCCGTCCCGCCCCAGACGTTTTGCACTTCAAATCCGGTCTGTCGCAGCATTAAATTTAGCAAGCGCACGCTCATCTAACCGAAGTCGGAAAACTCGATATCAACGTAGGGGATGTCATTTTCTATTTTGTGCTTCCACTCCATGAATGCAATCTTTCTCTTTTCTGTCATCCTGCCGGACTTCCACTCCCGGTAATGGAGTATATACTTGGATATCATTCTCGACCTTAAAAAACCTGGTATATGTTTCATCCAGCAAGCATCTATGCCATGCTCTTTATTATAGCCATTCATGAAGTTCTCCATAAAGTAGTTGGCAAAGGCGATTTTGTCCATTCCCTCCATCGGAGCCATAAGGGCGTAGAATAGTGCAATCGCGATATCGAAGACAAACCAGTTGCGCTCACAGAAATCGAAGTCGGCTAGTATTATCTTTCCCTTATGGACCAGCAGGTTCCACGGGTGGGCGTCTCCGTGAATAAGTCCGAAGGAATTTTTGTCTTTGGGCAGAGCATGCAATCTTTCTATGAGGTCAAGGCATTTCCGGCGAACAAGGGATTCTGAAGGAGGCAGATACCTGTCGATTTTGGCAAACCAATCCTGTTGGTGCCACTCCATTCTGGTAAGAGACTCCTCAGGGGGCTCGTAGTTTTTGGTGAGGGCATGCATTTTCCCGATAGTCTGGCCATACCTTTCGAATAATTCTGCGTTCCACTCATCGCTATTATCAAAATCGATGCGCCTGCCTTCCGCTTTCTCAAAGGAAACAGCCGCAAAAGAAGAATCCTCAGTTTCGATGATCTCCACCAGACTCCCGTTTTCGGAGGAAATTGCCCGGGGGACGTAAAGTTCGTTATCAGCCAGATAATTGATCCAGTCCACCTCTCCGGGAATCAACTCAAAATCCACATATTGCGGAATGGTCAGCCTCAAGATGAAGCTCTTCCCGTTTCGTTCGTATTGGTATAGAGCCTTCTCGATTATCGTCTCGCCCTCATCGGAAATCAGGGAATGGTGTAATTTCGTGAGCTTGCCTTTGACTACGCCAAACCGTTCGGCCGCTTCTCTTAATATGCGGTCACTGGAGGCATCCACCGTTTTTCTCTTCTTGCTCACCTGGTTATCCCTATTACACTCATTGAGAGGACATGCGACTCTTCATCTGCCATCTACTTTTGTTTCTTCCTTGCCTTTGACCATTGGCTGATCTTCTTCCACTTTTTCTCGTTATCGCGACGAGCCCACTGATCTTTACGAACGGCTAAGTACGCAAGTTCCTTTCTTAGTTTGACGTAGCTCCGGAAACGTCCGTGATCCAGGCTGCCGTCCTTAAGTGCCTTTTGTACCGTACATCCCGGTTCATGTTGGTGAGTACAGTCCCTGAAGCGGCATCGGGCAGCAAGTTGCTCGATATCGTCGAAGGTCCTTTTCAGTCCCTCGTCATCGCCCCACATGGCAAGCTCTCGCATTCCAGGCGTGTCTATCACGATTCCACCGTCTGGAAGGAGAATCATTTCCCTGCCGGCAGTGATATGTCGTCCTTTGCTGTCGAATTCTCGCACCGCGCCGATTTTCAAACGCTCGTTTCCCAACAGGCTGTTGATCAAGGTCGATTTGCCGACCCCCGAAGAGCCGAGAAAGACCACCGTCCTGCCCATACCCAGATACTCATTTAAGGCATCCAGTCCCTCTTTCTTGGCCGCACTCAAAGGATGAATCGGAACACCAGCAGCAATCGATTCGACTTCTCTTATGCGCGCCTCTACCTCAGCACACACGTCCGTCTTGTTCAGTACAACAACAGGGGCTGCCCCGCTGTCCCACGCAACGGTCAGGTAGCGTTCGATTCTTCGTACATTGAACTCTCCGTCCAGCCCGCTGACCAGAAAGATGGTATCCACATTGGCGGCAAGTACCTGTTCATCGGTCTTTCCGCCCGTATCGGGCATCCCTCCGGAAAGAACGGCCTTTCGCGAGAAACAGCTTCTTCGGGGAACCAGGGCGTGGATCGTCGCTTTTCTTTCTTGTGGTCGAACCGAGATCGCCACCCAGTCACCAACAGCGGGGAAGTCAGCCCTTGAGCAAGCCCGGTGGCGCATTTTTCCTGACACCTCAGACATCAGCTCCCCGTGTCTGCTGTAAACTAAGTACCTACGTTTATGTTCGCGGGCTACCCTGCCGGGTTCCAAATCCTGTTTCTTAAATTGATCAAAATTCTCTTCGAACGAAGTATTCCAACCTAATTCTGTTAAATTCATTGTTTGCTCCTCAGTAGGAAATAAAAAAAGCCGCGAAACTTCTATTCCGCGGCTTCGGATACGGTACCATATTGAAAAAAAACCGCGGACGCATGTCACGCCCGCAGCCTGAATTCACGTAAAAAAAAGACCATCCCTTACAGGAAGGCTGTAAACATTTCGACTTAAAAACTCAAGTTCAGCAGCAACTCCTCCGGGGGCGTGACGATACTCTGATTTGTTCTCTTCCGGCTTTCATTAATCACGCCTCCTTTCCTGTTTAACATGCTTACAGTCACAACCGATGACCTTAATCAATATATCTCCTCTCGACATGATGTCAAGAAAAAAGTAACGGAGATTTTCAAATTCGTCCGGATAGAATGAAAGTGCCAGCTTCCACCAACCTCCGCAAATCTTCGCCATTCGTCAATTCTCAAGACAGCCCATCCAGCTGGATCGATGCTCCCCAATAGTGAGCCATCCTGTTTCACTTGCTTTTACCCCTATGGACCAGCATATAATCTTTGGCCAACTTGCCTATCTTTTTTGCTAAGTCCTCGGAGAGGTGCACCCTCTCCAGAATGTCCTTGTCCACTCCTTCACTTCGTTGGTGGGTCGCCTCGATGATTGCTAAATCTGCTCCTTTGACCAGTTCCTTCAGAGAAGTACAGAATCCGGTATCGCCGCTTATGGCAATCGTCTCCCCCTTATGTGAAATCCGATAGCCCACAGCCGGAATGGGGTCTAGTATCTCAGCGCCTTCGATGCTTCCACAATGGACTACCGGATAGACCCTTATCATCATTTTAGCGATTTTAAAAACCTCACCAGGTTGCAGTTCTTTACAGGAGATCTCAAAGGGTATAGTATCCGGATAACAATTCATGAAGTTGCGGGCTATGGAAAACACCTCGGTACATCCCCGAGGAGCATGAATTGGTAAGGCTTCTTTTCTGCCGATCATTCTCAAAAATCCCAGAAGCGAGTGCAAACCTCCCATGTGATCGAAATGTCCGTGGGTGAAGATCACCCCCCTGATCCGTTTTGGATCAAGCTTGCAGGTCAGAAGATCTCGGATCAATCCGTCTCCGGCATCAACCAGAACCGATCCGTCCTCTCCTTCAATCCAGATGTGCTGCGCAACTCCGGCCCTGCTATACAGGATTCTGGCTTCTATCTTCTTTCCACGCCAACGCTTGTCCTGGTCGTCTTTGTCACTCACTTGTTCCTCGCTTGTGACAGTACCATTCTTCCTATCACGCCTCACAACTTCCTGCAGACCAACTCGCCCCGGTCGATAGGCACAACCAGAGCATCCACCCGATGGTCATTCAATGCTCGATCCACCATAGTCTTCAACTGGTCTTTATGGCTTATGACGTTGTCGGCCACCAGCAGCCCTCCGGTTACCATGTGGGGAATCAACTTCTCGTAACAGTCAAGGTAATGTTCCTTCTCCGCATCCAAAAAGCAGAAGGAAACGTTCTGGTAACGCATCAGATGTTCTCTGGCATCGCCCTGCACGAGTTCGACTATGTCTTCGACTCCCGCCCTCTTTAATGTCTCGGTTGCCAATTTGACCTTCTGCTCGAGTAATTCGAAGGTCACCAGTTTCCTTCCCACCTGCCTGCAGGCTAATGCCAGCCACAGGGTCGAAAAACCGCCGCTGGTGCCGATTTCCAGCCAAATCCCTTTCGGGGCGGCGGCCGCAAGCAAAGCGATGAACCTGCCCGTGTCGCTAGGTATCTGCCTGAGCCTCTCCAGCATAGGTTTTCCGGCTGCCCTCTCTTTTTTGTCGAGCGCTTCCAGGTAATGCATCCTCTCTTCGATCTGCTTTGGTACGTTATGAAACATCCTTTCATCTCCTTTAAATTCTCAGACGCTTATGCCTCATCCACTGTCAGATGCTCAAGTTCCTCTAATGTAAATACCGAACCCAGAGAGCATCCCATCTCCTTTAAGTTTTCACGTCCGCCTTGTTGACGATCGATCACGCACACCACGTCCTTAACCCTCAACCCCAGTTCCCGCATCTGCTTCACCGAAGCGCAAACCTGTCCTGCCACCGTAATTACGTCCTCCACTACAACTGCGGTTTCACCAGATTTGAATCCCCCTTCCACCAGGTTGCAGGTTCCGTAGGTCTTGGCGGTCTTGCGAACGCAAAGCATAGGTTTGCCGGTCTTAAGAGAAAGGCAAGTTGCCAGCGGAATCCCTCCCAGCTCCAGACCAGCCAGTTTGTCGAACGATGATAGCAGAAGTTTATCCATCTCATCTACGATGGCGCTTAAAAGTTTCGGATCGCTCTCAAAACGATACTTGTCCCAGTAAAAGGAACTGGTTTTCCCTGAGCGCAATGTAAACTCTCCGGTGAGATATGAAGCCTTTTTGATTTTTCTTGCCAACTCCGCTTTATCCATGATGCTCCTCTTGGTTAAGGGCTTCCATCATTTCTCCGCCTGCACCACCTGGAATATACCGCGATATTTGCCAGCTTTTCTGACGTTCTTGAAATCCGCTTCCTCAAGTTCATTGACCAGCCCATGCTTCAACATGTCTCTTCTGGTGGGCGTCTCGAAATTGAATGGCAGCCAATAGAAGAACCACAGGCCGATGAATAATCGTACCAGAGGATTGGGTGGATTGTCTAACTCCAGGACCACCACCTGTCCTTTGTCCTTAAGAATCCTCCGTGCTTCAGCTAAAGCCTTCAGCCGATCTTCTTTTGTCATCTCATGGAGAGCGTGCGTGATGAATACCTTATGAAAAGATGCATCTTCAAACACGGTGTTGGTTACATCTCCCTCAATAAACTTGATATTGCTGGAATTGCATTTCTTTTCGGCTGTTCGGATTTGTCCGGAGGAGAGATCCATACCAATTATCTCGCTGTTTTTCTGTGCCTTGTTAGTAATAGCTAATGTAGCGCCACCGGTTCCGCAGCACATATCCAGGATTCTCTCTCCTCCTGAGAAGTGTATATCCGTTATCAATTCCCTTCTGCACTTCTCTTCTCCCCCAAACGGCAGATAACACCACCACATGACAAGATCATAATACTTGGAATGAATGTGGTCATAGAACCATTTGTATGATCTCTTGCTCATTACCATGTTTTTCCGTATACTTTGCTCTTTAGCTGAGACGCTTTCTTATCTCTTCGATTAACCGTGAATATTCATCATCAGATAAACTGAATTCTTAAGAGTCTTTGATCAAAAAGGGCTCATCTACTCAACCGATTTTGCTTATAATCGAGGAGCGCTGAGCTTTTCTGGGATCTTAAGTTTAGCTTTCAATGTATCTGACTGTCCACGGACAAACCCGAATACAGAGTCCGCAGATGGTATCATCAATACCGATTCCGGCAAGCGCTTTTTCTCTTGCCGCCTTAGCACAAGCAAAGACATCAAAGAAGGAATCCCGATGAAAATCTGGTTTCCAGTTTTTCCCAGAAGGTGCTTTACCCGGACATGATTCCACACAGATCATGCAGTCACCACAACGTGAACCGGTGATAGACTCAGCTGTATTCAATTCCGCATCAGTTAAAACCGTGGTAACCCGGAGAGCGGAACCGTACTTTTCGGTCACCAGCAGGGCACATTTCCCGATCCATCCCAGCCCTGCTATGGTGGCAACGGTTTTGTGGGGAAGGATGGTGCTGTGCGTCTTGAGATCGATGCCCACGTGTGTCGGTTCCTTAGCGATAGCCTTATAGCCCTCTTCTTCAATTACGTCACGGGCTATCTTTCCCAGATTCGACAAAAGAGCATTAGCTCTCCTGTATTCGGCATGATACTCCGGAGTGGGACCGTCACTGATCCCGGAGATTATGGATGCGTCCAGTGCCACCCCAATCGAGACGGCATATCTCATGGAATCACGAATCTCTGCCGGTATGCCCGACAGATCAGCGAACCCTACCAGAGAAGCTCCCTTGGCGAGCAGAACGTCCTTTATCTTTGTGCCTAAATCAGCCATATCAGATCGCATTATCACCTCAACCCGCTGTTTTTCACCAGAAAATCAAGAAGGCCGTCCGGATACAGGGGAGCTCTTCCTTTTCGGAATTCACTCATTGGTTTCCACCTGGCTAAAAACTCATCACCGTCGTTTCGACACTTGACCGAGTCCAGCTCGTAGAAGTGCGGATCGACGAATTTCCCCTGATACACCAACACAATCTCGTGACCCGGTTGTCCATTATAGATGAATATGCTCTCCAGCGTACCTGAGTAAACCAAATCCTTGATCTCTGCATTCATCTCCTCCCGCAGTTCGCGCACCACGCATTCGGAGCCACGTTCGCCGAATTCGATGCTGCCTCCCATAGGTCGATAGAATGTCTCCCTCTTGGTTGAATCATAGTGTTCGCCCACCAACAGCGAGTCTTTATATTCGAATATGCAGATGGCTATTGGTCTGACTCGTTTGGGTTCCATCGTCATGTTACGATATCACTTATTTGGGAGCTTTATTTAAAAACTTGTAATTTATAAAAATAGATGTAGTTTTAAGGATACTGTTCATACAGAAAGTGCCACCAAAAAAGCAGGACGGTGGCACTCTTTTGCAGGCTAAGGAATATCTGTCAAAAGAAATCAAGACTACTTTTTTACCAGATCCTTTCCGCAACAGGAAAACGTACAGGGAGCAGCGGTGGGATGACAACTGCATTCCTCGGCAGGCTTCCCTACATCATTACATTCTTTGATCACCTGCAGCTGCAGACCACAGTCCTCGCATGTGTATATCTCTCCCTTTCTCATCTCATGACAATTGGCCATGTTATCTCCTCCTTTCGCTAAATCTTAGTTATGCAGAAACAGTCATATACAAATGTAAACGATGGGGAGCAGTTGTCAAGACAAAACCATATCAGGCAAAACTCAAATGCGTCTTCATTTCCTTTCCTGCTGGAAGCCCCGCTTTCAATGGCATACTTCCCCATTTATCTTACGATCGCTGATGCTTCTTGATCAAAGGGATTGGTTCTCATGGCCAGAGAAAACAAATAGGGGTAATTGTCTTTCAAATGTCTCATATAATCCAGCCATTGATGGACGAGTTGTGCGTAAACCCTTTTGATGTCACCGGCCAGATGTTTATAGTCACTATCCGGCAGATCCTTTACATCCTCCCTGTTTCCCAATTCCTCCGTTAGATGAAAAACCGCCCGCAGAAGTTCGGTAAAAGATTCGTGTTCTAAAAGATTCGGGTTTTCCAAAAGCCTGAGTAAGAAATTCCTTTTCCCCACGAGGAAACTGCGCAGATCCTCCAGGCTCACCTTTTGTATGTCTATTCCATAATCGTAATTTCTAAGATGCTGGTTGACTTCAAAGAATTCCCGCTCCGACCAGTTACCGGTGACGACAAGTTCCTTTCTGATCTTGTCCAATTCAGGATCGAAGTCGGAAAGAAAAGTCAGCAACCTCGTTCCCACCTCACTGAAGAAAACCCCTATGACCATGTTCAGCTTTTCAAGCCGAACTCGCTTTTCCCTGTCGCCCAACAGCTGGTGAATTATCAGAGTAACCAGCAAAACCTCGAAAAAGACAAAAGCTATGTCTCCGATCAGGTAGATGAATATATGGTGGGCATCTCTGAAAATCAGATAGTGGATGATGTAAACGATCGCGGATAAGGCAACCAAAACCATGCCTAATATGACCTGCCAGCGTAAATGTCTCATCTGTCTTTGTTCCTTAAGGTTTACAGCTTCACATCTATATCACAGGGTCGTATTTAAGACATACCGATTTCCCCGAACCTCCTACCATGAAACTCTATGTAATTCTCTTTCTGAACTGATACGCCCGTTTAGGATAACCGCACTTCTCCCAGAACTTGTGTGTCTCTTTTCTACGTAAATCTGAACTTAATTCTATGCCTCCGACGTTTTTCTTTTTGATAATCACGTCCTCGGTGAATTTTACCAATTTCCTCCCTATGCCCCTGCCCTGATGAGCCTGGTCAACGATTAACTCTTCGATGGTTGCGATCCTCCCCTCATAAAACAGGGCCCATCGAAAAGAAACCGTAACGATCCCCAGAAGGGCTCCTTTCTCTTCATACCCATAAATTTCATAGTTCGATTCTTTGATGTATTTTCTTATAACCTTCCTCATCTCTTCATATTCGATTTTCTTTTCCGGCCAGAGTTGATGTAAAAGCTCTGCCACTCGACTGAAATCCTTGTCTGTTATCTGCCTGATCATTCGATTCCCCCTAACCCCTGTGGTAGCTTTTCACCTGCCTTCCCATTCCTCGAAGAACATGACGTCCTGAAGCGGCCTGCGCACCGGAGGCAGCGGTTCATGATCCGGGTACCCGACGGCGATTACCGTCATGAGCTTTACTTCCTGGGGAACGCCAAGTAATTCTTTAATCTCATCCTCCACTGCCAGCGATGCCCCGGCCCACACCGATCCCAGACCCAGAGCGTGAGCCGCCAAAAGCACGTTCTGACAGGCGGCGGATACTCCCTGCATGCTCCAGAGCATCTCCGCCTCCTCCCAGCCTTCCTCCATCTCAACCACGCTGGTATCGCAGAAAGCGAAAATATGCACCGGCGCCGCAAAAATTCCCGACCAAAAATCCCTGATATTCTCCATGGGAATGCCGTGGCTCTCGAAGTAATCTCTCATTCTATCCAAAAAAGCGTTCAATACTTTTTCCTTCGTATCTTTGTTTTTGACCACCACGAATTTCCACGGCTGGTCGTTGTTGGACGAGGGTGCCCAGGTGGCGGCTTTTAAGATCAGCTCAAGTTTGGAATCCTCGACCTCCTTTTCCGTAAACTTCCGAATGCTTCTTCGCTCCTTGATGGTTTTAAGAACCGGGTTGGTCTCGAAGGGTGACGTTTCACTCGGTCCCCCACCCTGCGGATAGAGAACTCTCTCCGCCACCATCATGGCCATAGTCTCGAAATAGGGCCAGTTTCCGGTGACCGTGTTTTTGTCCACCACGCAAACCCTATTTAAGTACTCACCTCCGGCTCCGGTAATGTCATCGGCTACCTCGTGGTGACCGGTCATCTTCCGGTCCTTGATCACTCTGGCAGCAGCCAGAAGCTGGGGTCCGTGACAAATGGCAGCCAGCACCAGGCCCCTTCGATCGGCTTCCCGGATCATCTCGATTACCCGTGAGCGATCCGCCTCCAGAAGACTCTTGGGGCTGTTGCCTCCCGGAAAGAAGATGGCCTGGTATCGGGACAGATCGACCTCGGAGAGAAGCAGGTCTGTCTGAATTCTCTCTGTCATAGAGCGATTCCAGCCCGTCTCCGTCCTCTTCCAAAGATGTCCGGTGAGTTGTATATCCGTACCGGCGACGTCGACCTTTGCCCCCCACTCCTCCCAATATTGCTTGATGATGGTAGCCTCCTGATAATCGAAATCCTCGCCCATCACCATCAGGAATCTGTATCCCGAAAGATCGTAATCGTGTTTTTCTCCGCTTTGTTCCCACCATAATTGGCCAAGCACCGGACTTCCTCCTGACAACAGGTAAAGCAGAATTAAGATAACGGACATGGCAGTACAGATTCTTAATCTCATATCTCTCCTCCCGCTTTTTTATGGAAATGCGTGATATTATCATTTTCCCTCAAAGCTCTCGTAGACGATGAATTCTTCCAGGCTCTTTTTCTCCGGGACTTTAGGCCACTCCTCCGGTATGCCCACCGGAGTAGCACAGATAAACCGAACGTTCTCGGGTGCCTTGACAAAAGATTTCACCACCTCCTCGGGGAAGTAGCTGGTGAAAAAACCGGTTCCGTATCCCAAAGCTCTGGCAGCAAGCATTAAATTCTCCACCGCCAGACAGCCGTCCCATACCGCGTCCTCCGCGTAAACGGTGGTGTCCACAAAAACCATCAGGTAAAGAGGAGCCGTCATTACCCTGCCGATGGCCGTCTTACCATGTTCCAAGTACAACTGCTTTTTCTCATTATCCAGGTCCTTTTGAGAGGCAATCCTCTCCTCCCAGGATGTCCGAAGCACTCTTTCGAGGGAATCCAGGCGCGATCTGTTCTGAATCACCACGAACTTCCAGGGTTGCTGGTTGCCGGAGGTGGGAGCAAAACGAGCCGCATCCAACATCCTGGTTATATGTTCCTCCGGCACCGGGGTAGATTTGTATTTTCGCACGGTGCGGCGCGTTTTGATGATGTCGAAGAGATATTCCTGTTTCGTGTCGTAGGTTATCTCGGTGCCGGGTATGCTCATGTATCGTTTGATGGGAGTGCAGACGTCCGCCACCACCTTCCACATTCCGTCTTCCTTACGGAAGATCAGGGTAAAATACGATTCGAGATTATACGTCCTGTCATCG
>CAYOSZ010000033.1:0-10757 GCA_964406715.1 uncultured Ignavibacteria bacterium
TTGGTCCCTCTTCTCAACTTGCGCGTAAGCCCAAATGAGCCAGCCAAGCCGTGAAGGCTTGGCTACGCTGCTTTTTATTTTATGAGGAAGGAATGAGGGGAGGTGGAAGATCACAGATTTAAGTTGCGGATTTTAAGTTTTGTGTGTAATTTTCTTACTATGAGCAAGTTTGTTGAAGAGATCGTCCAAATCATATCCGGGGAAATCGAACTCCCCAAGGAAGAAATTAAAAATCTGGTGGAGGTCCCGCCGGATCAGAAGTTAGGGGACTATGCCTTTCCCTGTTTCATCCTGAGCAGAAAGCTGAAGAAGCCTCCAAACCAGATAGCAGGCGAGCTGGCTTTGAAACTCAAAACCACCGAATTGATTGAGGAAATTTACTCCGCGGGTCCCTATGTTAATTTCATAGTGGATAAGACCAAACTGGCTGAGTTTGTTCTCACACGGATATTTGATGAGGGGGACGATTACGGTTCGGACGATGAAGGTAAAGGCAAGACCATACTTATTGACTTTTCCTCGCCCAACATTGCCAAACCTTTTGGCGTGGGACACCTTCGGACGACCGTAATCGGGAATGCCCTTTATCACATTTTCAGAAAACTGAGATTCGACGTCGTCCGGATCAATCATCTGGGAGATTGGGGCACCCAATTCGGAAAGGTGATCTTAGCCTACAAGATGTGGGGGGATGAGAATGAATTTCTCCAGGACCCCATATCCACGCTTTTTGATCTTTATGTTAAATTCCATCGGGAGGTGGAGAAGAATCCCCAGTTGGATGAGGAGGCCCGGGCATGGTTCAAGAAGCTGGAGGAAAAAGACGAAAAAGCGACCCGGCTATGGAAAAAGTTTAGAGACGCCAGCCTGAAAGAGTTCAAGCGGGTATATGAGATGTTGGATATCGAATTCGATACCTATCCCGGCGAGAGCTTCTATAACGAGCTAATGGAACCGACCATTCAGAAGATTAAAGACAAGGATTTAACGGAGATAAGCCAGGATGCTTTGATCGTCAACCTGGAGAAATACGATCTTCCTCCCTGCCTGCTGAAAAAAAGCGATGAAGCCACCCTATATGCCACCAGAGACATCGCAGCAGCCATTTACCGACATGAAACCTATAAGTTTCGTAAAAACCTATACGTGGTGGGAACAGCCCAGAAGCTTCATTTCCGGCAGGTGTTCAAGGTGCTGGAGCTTATGGGGTACGAATGGGCCAAGGATTGCGTGCACGTCGATTTCGGCTGGATCAAGTTCAAGCAGGAGATGATGTCCACCCGAAAGGGAAATATCATTCTTTTAGAAGATGTATTGAACAAATCCATCGAGCTTGCCAGAAAGATCATCGAGGAGAAAAACCCGGAACTGGAGAGCAAAGAGGAGGTGGCTAAAGACGTGGGCATCGGTGCAGTGATCTTCGCCGATCTGTCCACCCGCCGAAATAAGGACATAGACTTTGACTGGGATCAGGCACTCTCCTTCGACGGCGAGACCGCACCTTATGTGCAATATACCCATGCAAGGTTGTGCAGCCTTATGCGGAAATACGACAAACCGGTGAGTAAAGAAATTGACTATGAGATTCTTTCGTCTCCTGAAGAGATCAACCTGATTAAATCACTGGAGGATTTTACCTGGAAGGTTAAATCATCAGCAGAGAGCTACGAGCCCGCCTTTATCTGTTCGTTTTTAATTGAAGTTTGTTCCAATTTTAACCGATTTTATCAGAAGTACAGGATAATCACCGAAGATGAAAAGTCCACGTCTGCCCGCATGCTTCTAGTCAAAGCGATTCAAATCACCATAAAAAGCGGGCTGTCTCTTTTAGGTATAAGAGCACCGGAAAGGATGTAGTTTGTGGATCATGGCGGAGATGCTTAAGCATGTCCAGTCGGCATCTTTGGCGAGGGTTTGTAACTTGTTGGAATTGTGAGAGATAAATACAGCAATCTCGAAATTCGATATATTCTTGTCGCAGAAATCTACGTATCACCATGTAAACGACTCAGGGTGACTCGGAGGATAACTCCAAGACTGTAATCTTCTTAGTTGCAATTCGCTCCGGGTTCACTGCATGGCATGTTTTTTGTACCACAATTAAGGTATAGGTGAAAGTTGTTTATGCTCCTTTTGAGAGGAGATGATTAAGATGAAGAAATATAAGATTGCGGCGATCCTGGGTCTTGTGTTTTTTCTGGTGATGTGCAGCAAAACTAAAAATCCGGTGAAGGATTCCGTCGAAGAGCCTTCAGGATTCCGGTTTGAATCCACACAGAGCGGCTGTATAGGTGGTTCGGGGGAAAGCACGGGTGGAGACATGAAAGGTGATACCGTGATTTTCAGCGCACATGGAGACACGATCGTGGTGCTCCATAAGGATGCGTTTTATAATTGTTGTGCTCAAATCGCAGTCGACGTAATAGAGACTGAAAACGGATTTGACCTATTCGAGTCCGATACCGGCGAGAGTTGTAATTGTCTGTGCTATTTTGACATCACCACCATGATTTGCGACCTTTCCCACGGCACTTATTTCCTCAGGGTCTTCGACATCTACGGTAGTGTAATCGATTCTGGAGTCGTAGACATTCCAGCCAAATACCCTAGATTCGAATCGTTTCAGGGCGAATGCAAAACGGGTTACTACAAGGCTGCTGTGGAAGCTTCTCCGGATACTCTGGAAGACTCAGTTTTGGCTTGGTTCAATGCCGACACAATCTGGGTTGTGCACAAAAACCTTTGAGAATTGTTGTTCAATTATCCTAAGCAGGGTTGAGCGGACTGTTGAGGGATTTGACGTTTATGAGTATGATACTGCAACCGATTTGTGCCACTGCCTTTGTTATTTTGATCTGCTCACCACCATCTACGGAGTCACACCTGGCGTATAGGTTATTAGGGTGTTCGATATGGTTGGTGAGTACGTCGGTGAAGTTGAGCTGGAGATTCCCCCTGCCTGAGGAAGATGAAAATAGAATTCAGGCGTCAATCTTTTGCTTCTGACGGTATTTGAGCTTGATGCAAAACGTATCCTTGAAATACTTGGCTGTTTTGATTCTGGTCGCGCTTTTAGCGTTATCTTGCTGTAAAGAAGGAAAGAACCCTACCAGCAGTAGCGCCCCAAGTTTTTTCTTTGAATCCTTTCAGAGCGGCTGCAAGGAAGGTTTGGGCAAGCTGGCAAAAGCTTCGGGAAACGGATCGATCGTCCTTAGTTCCTTCAACGATACTATCCGGGTCTTGCATGCCAATGCTAATTACAACTGCTGTGCTGAGATAAAGACTGAGGTGGTGGAGACCGAAAAGGGTTTTGATCTTTTTGAAAAGGACGAAGGATACGACTGCAGGTGCATGTGTTATCTTGACGTCACCACCTTCATCTACGATGTTTCTGTTGGAACATACTATATTAAAGTATTTGATATATCGGGTAATCTGGTCGACTGTGGATATGTAGTAGTTCGGCCGAAGGAGCCAAGCGGCAATCCGGGGTAAGATTGAATCCGTACTGTAAATTTGACGCTCTTATTATTACCTATTACCATTAGCCTGCCCTGAACGTTTACCTTACCTTTCAAATAACAATCAACATCCCAGCCAGGATGAGCTAAGTAGATCAAGAAGGCACAACCCCAAGGATTTGTCTATCCTCTAAAACTGCAAATTCGATTTCTCCATTATCGCTAAGTTTTTCCACATTCATTTTTTGTTCTGGACGTAAAGCGTTTCTGCCGATACAGGGAATGAGGTTTTGAACAAAGTTTACTTGATTTGGAAAGTGTTTGGGTCTATATTTTAAAATACAGCTTGACATTTATTTGCCAGATGAGTTATCCTTTTACGGGGAGTTAAAACTACCATTTGAATTTGTATTCTGATTGGGTGGAATCATGGTCGGTGCAAAAAAGGAATCAAAGGGTATGAAGCCAGGAGAGCTGCCGGTGTTTCACTTGATGAGTACGGTTATCTTTCCTTGGGGCATCTCCACCCTGCAGATAGGGTATGAGAAGAATTTGAAACTGCTTCAAGAGCAGGTCAAGGCCGGCGGAATCATCGGTTTTGCATTTGCCCGAACTGCCGACATCGACCAGCTTGCCCCTGAACAGCTGTCCACCACAGGGGTGGCAGCAAAGATAATGAAGATTGAGAAATTCGGTGAGGGGGGAAAACAGGTAACCGTCCAGGGAATGAAGAGAATCCGATTAACCGAATTCACCCAGACGCAGCCCTACCTGATGGCAAGGATCGAATATCTAAAAGATGAAAAAGAAGATCCCGAAAGGGAAAGTCGACACACAAACAAAATCATGGAGCTGGTCAAACGGCTGGTGGAACTTGATCCGGCTTATCCCGTAGAGCTGTATCATATCTGCAGCATGAATACCGATACCCCGGGAAAGCTGGCAGACATGATAGCTTCAACGTTTCATTTTGATCTTGTAGAAAAGCAAGCCATCCTGGAAGAAATAAACGTTAAGGGAAGGTTGGTGAGGTTAATCGGACTTCTGGAGAGCGCGGTCGGAAAGGCTGAACTGGCGCAAAATCTTACTTTAGATGTACGTCAGAATTTAGAAGAAAAGATAGAAGAAAAGATAAGAGAACAGGTGCTTCGGGAGGAGATGAAAACCATAAGGGAGGAATTGGGGAATGGAGGGCTTCAGGAAAAGGAGGTTGCTGAACTGAGAGAAAAGATCAAGGCATCTTCTCTTCCCCCTTACGTGGAAAGGCAGGCTCTGCTGGAGGCGGAGAGATTGAGGTTGATCTCCACCGCTTCGGCTGAGTACGGTATGGTGAGGACACACGTAGATTGGCTTCTGTCGCTTCCCTGGTCCAGAGAAAGCTGTGGGGAGGTTGACATAGAGAGAATGGAGGGGATACTCACCCAGGAGCATCTGGGTCAAAAAAAGGTGAAGGAAGAGATATTGCAGTTATTCAGCATTCGCAAACTGAAGAAGGACTTAAAGGGGATAGTGTTGTGCTTTCTGGGACCAAGTGGAACCGGGAAAACATCCTTAGCTCAGGCGATTGCCAAAGCCCTGGGTAGGAAATTCGTGAGAGTGAATATAGCGGGAGTAAGGGATGAGTCAGATATCAGAGGAACCCGCTCTACTTATACCGAAGCATTCCCCGGAAAGATTCTCAGCGCCATAAAGGAGGTCGGCTGCACCAATCCCGTGATGATGATAGAACAGATCGGCAAGATGGGAACAGAAAATCTCAAAGGTGATCCCCCCGCTGCTCTGGCTGAAGCTTTGGACCCGGACAAGAACTCTGCTTTCACGGACAACTATCTGGGAGTTCCCTTCGATCTTTCAGATGTAATTATTGTCACGGCAGCTTCAGTGCCGGATGAGATCCCGGGCAGCCTATTCGATTTGATGGAGATTATTGAATTCTCCGGATTCATCGAGGAGGAGAAGCTGGAGATCGCAAAGAAATTCATCCTGCCCATGCTGCTTAAAAAACATGGCCTCTCCGAGCGAGACATGCAGTTCACCGACGGAGCTTTGAGAAAGGTAATACGGCAGTATACCGTGGAGGCGGGTATAAAGAGCCTGCAGAGGGAGATGGAGAATATCTGCCGCAGATGTGCCCGGGTCAAGGCCTCGCAGGGTTTTGTCCCATGCCGGGTGACCAAGGATAATCTGGAGGAGTATTTGGGCATTCCGGTTTACATCCCGGACAAGGTCCCCCGGCAACAGGAGATCGGCGTGGCTATCGGACTTGCCTGGACTGAGGCGGGTGGGGATCTGATGTTGATTGAAGCATTGAAGATGAAAGGGAATGGTCAGGTGATCTTCACCGGACAGTTGGGCGAGGTGATGAAGGAATCCATCCAGGCTGCCCACAGCTACGTCCGCTCCAAGGCGGAGATATTGGGAATAAACTACGATGATTTCACCAACCACGACATTCACATACATTTTCCCTCCGGATCCATACCCAAGGACGGTCCCTCTGCCGGTATCACGGTTTCACTGGTGATAGCGTCGGTAATGAGCGACAAACCCATAAGAAACGACATAGCCATGTCCGGGGAGATCTCTTTGAGGGGGCGGGTGATTCCGGTGGCAGGGGTGAGGGAGAAAGTCTCTGCCGCCCACCGGGTGGGAATCCGCCAGGTGATCCTGCCCAAGGGAAACGAGAAGAACCTCTTGGATCTGCCGGAGAAGATCAAAAATGAAACCGACTTCATATTCGTGGAAAGAATCGAAGAAGTGTTCAAACATGCCCTGAGGGAGCCGGATGAGACCCAGAGAGGAATCGAGGAGATTTTGAGAAGAGAGCTGGGCAAGATGGTGAGAAAGGAAAAGAGAAAGACAACCGGGAACAAAAGGGTAAAGCGGAAGGTGGCTAAGAAACGGTAGGCGATAAGACAAAAAATGACATCCCTGGCTCAATGGCGATTTGATCACACCAACCTAAAAACAGCTTCACTCTTTGTTCTCAACCAAATCCAAAAGACCGGCAAACCGATCACAGCCGGATCAGCGTGGTGACCTATCAGGATAAGAATTCAAGAATAACGCGCAAGTGGCGATAATTATAATGTATTTGCGGTGTTGTTGATGGGTGGATTTTCAAGGTTAACTCGCACCCAGATCGGCGTCTGTGGGATCGGGATGGTCTGACGGACGCACCCGGAATCCGGTTGGGAGACCAAACCAAGAAACAAAATGGGCTAAAGGCAGAACAAGGGTGGTTATTGTGTCCGAAAGAATCCTGGTGGTCGACGATGAACTGTTTGTTAGGGAAATGCTTTTAGAATTTTTGTCCTCTCAGGGCTATGAGGTATCGCTGGCTGATTGCGGAGAGAAGGCAATTAAACTCACCCAGATGCAACCGGCGGACGTGGTGTTGGTGGATCTGAAAATGCCCGGAATCGATGGAATAGAAACCTTGAAGCGTATAAGAGAAACTGCCCCTGATACCCTGGCTATCATCATGACCGGGTACCCGACTATCGAGAGCTCCGTAGAGGCGCTGCGATGTGGTGCCTGCGACTACGTTATAAAACCCTTTAAATTGAATGATCTGAAATCTTCGGTTGAAAACGCACTGCAGGAACATAAGCTGAAAGGCGAGATAACCCAACTGAAGGAACGAATCGTACAATTAGAGGCGGAGTTGGGGAAATTCTCGCCTAATCAAAACCAGACTTAAGCTTACTTCCACTGGTCGTGTCCGGCCCGCACTATAGGACCATATTCTGGACAATAATTTTCCACATCTCCTTTTGGATAAACTAAATCGGTGAACGATTTTTAAAGTATTGCTCGCTTTTTCATTTGTCCTGTTTAGAGTCCGCAGACAATAGACGAGTGGTTTTCTGTTTTGATCGAAAGCAGTCTGCCTAAAGTCCGGAGTAACTTCATGCCAGCAAAAGCCATGAATCTGCCTGAACAGTATGAGGAGCTTTTGAACGAATACGAGCAGGTTATACGTCTGTCTGAGATGATATTGGCGGAACTGAAAACAAAGGGAGAAGAAGACAATCTCAGCCTTCTTTTGAAGAAAAAGAGGATGGCCGGGGAAAGCATTGTTCGATTAACCGAACAGATAGCCGCAACCCGGATTAAAGGACGTTCTGACTCCGATTCAGGTATGGTGGCGTCGATGAAGGGTCTTCTCCGGCAAATCACTGAAAAAGCAGAGCTTCTTCAGGAGATTGAAGAGAAGATACAAGATTGCCTCCGACGGAAGGAGTGAAGACTAATATCAAGATGTAGGCATGTGATATGAGAAGCATGTTTAAACGGCAAAGTACTTTACCGGGTTGGTGGGGAAGAAACTTACATCCTCTTCGCTTGAATCCGATAAAATCAAGATTTTGCTTTTCCCTCAAGCCCCTTTTTGGATCTGGTAAGCTCGTGTAGTTATTCCATTTGGTTATCCTTTAATTTATTTGTCATGGTTATTGATAAGAGAAGAGTCTTCTTAGCTTAGGTAGAATGGCATGGCGGAAACTCACCCCCTCTCTTTGCAAAAGAGGTAAAGTTCAAAATATTTGTTGGTTTTCTTTGGGAAATAGACATAAAGAATCGCATATTAGCATGAATATTTTAAACCAGCCCATTCTTTAGCAACTCTTCGGGAGAAGAACCTTTCGTTTTTACCAAAATAATTCCCCCAGAAAAAAATCTTGCCATAACCAGCTGCATAGATTAAATTAGATAGTTGCAGAGAACGTAGACAGGATTTCCTTATGGAGGAGTGGTGAGCCTTTGGCTTACCACAGAGGGGATGGTATGAAAGAAAAACAACGTCCGAATGATCCGGGCAAGAAGACTGAGAATTCTGCTGCTCCGCTTTCCAGTCGGGACGAGACCACTCTCAAAATTCACCCGGCTTATCGGGATATGGAAAAGAGGCTTGAGGATTTAAGCCGCGAATTGGAGCAGGCTCGACTTAAGCTTAAAGATAGAGAGGAGGAGGTAGTACGCATAAAATCGCTGGCTGCCCTGGGAGAGATGGCGGCCGTGATGGTACACGAGTTGAAGAATCCTCTGGGCGGCATACGGGGTTTTGCGGAGCTTCTGGAGAGAGACCTGGAGAAAGGAGACCCTAAAAGCAGGTCTGCGCGGAAAATAATGGAGGGGGTGGAGACCCTGGATGGGATAGTAAAAAGCCTGCTGGATTACACAAAGCCGGTTAAACTGAATCCACGCAAGGTAGAGATGACTGCTCTCATAGATGAGGTGATAGGTTTCTTCGTTATGGATGACTCACAAAAGAAGGCGGATGTTCGGATCGTTAAGAATTTTCCTGAAGATGAGGTTTTCTGCCAGCTGGATACGGAGCAGTTCCGGCAAATCCTTTTGAACCTTTTGCATAATGCGGTTCAAGCCATGGAGGGTGGCGGTAGAATAACGGTGGAGTTAAGTCAAAAGGATCGAACACCGGACGTTTACCCACAAATAAAAGAAAGAGAAATCATCTTGAAGATCTCCGATACGGGGATAGGAATGAACCAGGCGACGCTGGAGAAGCTCTTTACTCCATTTTTTACCACCAAAGAAAGTGGCACCGGATTGGGTCTGTCTACCGTGAAGCGGATTGTGGAAGCGCACAGGGGATATATCGATGTAAAGAGCGAGCCGGAAAAAGGGACCACCGTGGTGGTGAAATTGCCGATGACCCTGTAAATAGTGCCTTTACCTTTGTGACAGCTTTTTTAGCGGATATTGAGCTGGATAAAATCCGAATTCAGCTAAAGGTAAAGAGATGAGGAGTTAGTTTGTGATGGAAAAGAAGATCCTGGTGGTGGACGATGATTCGCTTTTCAGGGATTTCTTAAGCGAAACCTTGAATCGTTGCGGCCATAGCGTGGATTTGGCTTCCACCGGAGAAGAGGCTTTGGAGAAGGTAAGAAAAGAGGAATACGACGTTATTCTCTCAGATATCCGCATGCCCAACATGGACGGGATGGAACTTCTCAAGACCACCAGAAACTCCCTCCCGGATGCCAAGGTGGTGCTGATGACCGCATACGGCACGGTACAGAATGCGGTGGAAGCCATGAAATTGGGAGCCTTCGACTACGTGATGAAGCCCTTTTCGGTGGATGAGATCGACCTGGTCATAAAGAGGGCGCTGGAGCATAAACAACTTTTGCTGGAGAACAGACTTCTCCGGTCGGAGGTAAGGGGAAGATATGGTTTTGAGAACATTATCGGTAAAACACCCCAGATGCAAAAAATCTTTGAGTTAGTTCAAACGGTGGCAGATACAAAGGCAACCGTTTTGATCACCGGAGAGTCGGGAACCGGGAAGGAGCTGATTGCCAAAGCCATTCATTACAACAGCCCCCGCCGGGAGGGTCCTTTCATCCGGATCAACTGTGCTGCGCTTCCCGATGGTTTGGTGGAAAGCGAGCTTTTCGGGCACGAGAAAGGTTCCTTCACCGGAGCCATCCGTCAATCGCGTGGGAGATTTGAGCTGGCGGATGGGGGTACCCTGCTTTTGGATGAAATCAGCGAGATATCCCTTCATCTGCAGGGAAAGCTTTTGAGGGTTTTGCAGGAACGGGAATTCGAAAGGGTGGGCTCGGGAGTTCCCATCCAGGTGGACGTTCGAATCATCGCCACCTCTAACCGGAATTTAAAGAGACTGATCGAGGAGGAGAAATTCAGAAAGGATCTCTTTTACCGGCTCAACGTGGTTCCCATTCATATGTCTCCGCTAAGGGAGAGAAAAGAAGATATTCCCGCCTTAGCCCAACATTTCCTTAAAAAATATAATCTGGAAAATAATCGTCAAATTGAAGGAATATCACAAAAAGTATACGAGATGTTTTTGGAATATTCCTGGCAGGGAAATGTGAGGGAATTGGAGAACTATATAGAAAGGGCAGTGGTCACGGCCAAAGGGAAGATCCTCACTCCCCGTGATTTCTCCAGGGAACTCTCCTTTGGCAGGATAAAGGTTTCCTCGGAAAAGATTGAGGTTGGTTCCACCATCTTTGAGGCTGAAAAAAAACTGATCTTAAAGACGCTGGAGGCACAGATCGGGAATCGGACCAAAGCCGCAGAGATACTGGGAATTTCAACCCGTACCCTGCGAAATAAATTGCATGAGTATGGCCTGAAAGATGCAATGGGTGAAGAGGGCTGAACCGGGTGGTGCGAACCTAATTAAAGGGCGTTAATCCTTGGTATGCCATGAGAGCCAGGTGGATAGGTAAGTTTGTTCCAGATCTTCCCAGGGAAGAAAGAAAACTGGGGCACTTCAAGGAGATTCCGTGCAAAGACATGGAC